>JAHDBS010000007.1:34983-36756 GCA_020630225.1 Anaerolineales bacterium
AACTGTTCTAAGAAACGGGCGTCGTTGCCCCAGAAATAGCGAATGTCTGTGATGCCATACTTCAGCATCGCAATCCGTTCTGGACCCATCCCAAAGGCGAACCCGGTGTAAATTTCTGGATCGTAACCACCGTTGCGCAACACGTTCGGATGCACCATGCCGCAGCCCATAATTTCGAGCCAGCCTGCAAACTTACAAACCGTACAGCCTTTACCGCCGCACAAGAAGCATTCGACATCCACTTCAGCACTTGGTTCGGTGAATGGAAAGTGGCTAGCGCGGAAGCGGGTGCGTACGTCTTGACCAAACATTCGGCGTGCAAAGTCTGCAATGGTGCCTTTGAGGTTGGCAAAGGTGATGTCTGTACCAATTGCTAGACCTTCGACTTGGTGGAACTGTACTTCTGAACGCGACGTAATTTGTTCGTAGCGATAGCACATCCCCGGCAAAATCACGCGGATGGGTTCCGGACAGAATTCGCGCATTGCATGCACCTGACCCGGTGAGGTGTGGGTGCGCAGAATGACGTCTGGCAACGTGGTGTGGAACGTGTCCTGCATATCACGCGCAGGGTGCCCCACAGGGAAGTTCAGCAATTGGAAGTTGTATTCATCCGTTTCCACATCACGGGAGCGATAGATTTGAAATCCCATTTCGGCCCAGATGGCGTAAATTTCATTCAGCACTTGCGTAGAGACGTGCAACCGACCACGGCTAACCGGACGGCCTGGCAGCGTAACATCGAGGGCTTCGGCGCTTAGCTGTGATTCCATCTCAGCCCGCTTGAGCTCGACGAGTCGTTCGTCGTATGCGGCTTGCAATTCACGCTTGATGCGGTTGCCGTTCTTCCCAACCACAGGACGATCTTCTTTTGACAGCGCAAACATATTGCCAAGAATAGTTTGCAGCTCAGAGGCCTTCCCAACGTGGGTGTTATGCCACGCTTTGAGTGCATCTACACTGTCTGCGGCAGCCAACGCATCCCGCGCAGCGCTTTCAATATTGTTGAGTGTTTCTAACATAGTGTTTTGTTGATTGATGTTTCAAGTCATCACCACTTTGAGTGCTTTGAAGACCCTTTGTATTCTAAGAAATTCTCAAAGCACTCAAAGTGGTAACGCTGTCGTCATCGAAATAAAAAAACGCCCGTCCTGAATTGTCAGGACGAGCGTCAAACTCGCGGTACCACCTAACTTACATTGTCTTGTTACAAGCAATGTCGCTTAGTCTGTGTAACGTACAGTTGACGGCGCAACCTACTATGAGTTCAATTGCGCAGCTCGGAAGTGAAATTCGGCGTTTTCGCAGATGACGCTCTCAGTCGGTGACGTCAATTCCTGTTCATGCGAGGCTTACTGTGCTTCGTCGTTGCTTTTAGTTTTATATTGTGCGCAGATTATAGCGAAATCTTACGAACTAGGGCAAGTGTTGGTTTAGAAATCAACATTGATTTGACATTCTAGGTAGCCTACAGTTTTGAAACGCTGCGAGCTTACTCGTAGTCGTAATCGCTATCGTAATCGATCAGTGGCAGCACATTTCAGAGTGCTGGGTTGAAATGTCAGGTCAGAAAATACTGAAATTCGCGCTGCGCTAAGTCTTATCGAATACGAATACGACAACGATAGCGATTACGAATGAGCCGCTCTGTGTAAGGTTCCTAAAAAGTTCTTGGCCGCGGACGAGATACTGTGTCGCCTGTCAAGCCAAATTTGAAGTTGACAAGCAATAGTTAGCATCAAAAGGTTTGCGAGATTTTAGAACGCCATAAGC
>JAHDBS010000260.1 GCA_020630225.1 Anaerolineales bacterium
TGTGATGTCGATATCTTCTTCTTGTTCGTCGGACATGAGTTTTACCTCTTCTTTTAGTTATGCGGAACGTCGTCGTCTACGGCGGCGTCCACCACGGCCAGCACTATCGTCTGGTGTCGTTTCTTCAGTTTGCTTTGGCAGAATATCGGCCAAATGTGGATATGGATCGTTTTTGTTTGGAATATGGATCGCGCTGACGAAAATGTCTTGGAAAGACGGATCGACAGCGGTTTCAATATAGCGAATGGTGTGCGCAAGCTCTTGCGCATAAGGGCGCTTGGTCTTGTCTAGCAGCGCGATGCGAGCACCGTCGCCAGCTGCATTCCCAACTGCGTAAACCTTGTCTAAGGCACAGTCTGGAATGAGACCCAAGACCATCGCGTACTTTGGATCAATATAACTCCCAAAGGCACCTGCAAGCAGCACACGGTCAACCGTGTCTGTTCCAGCGTGGTTCATCAGCAGCTTTGCGCCAGCGTAGAGCGCGGCTTTCCCAAGCTGAATGGCGCGAACATCGTCTTGCGTGACAAGGATTTCTTCGCCAGTTGTAGTTTGGTCTGGCGTAGCCAGCACGTAAACGCCAGTCTTTTCGCCAAAACGGACGCGGTCGCTGCCCGTGTCTTTTTTGAACTGACCTGCGCCATTGATCACGCCAGCCAAGAACAGCTCGGCAATCACTTCAATAATGCCAGAGCCACAAATGCCAGCGGCTAGTTGATTAGACTGTTCTTCTAATGGGGCGTCTGAAGACAGGTTCCATTCATCGGAGAAGCGTTCTTCGCCAATAACTTTGAACTTAGGTTCTTTTGTGTCTGGGTCAATGCGAACGCGCTCGATTGCACCTGGGGCCGCGCGCATGCCGTAAGCAATTTGCGCACCTTCAAAGGCAGGTCCCGTTGGGCTAGAGGCGCTAAACATGGTCGTCACATTGCCTAGGGCGATTTCGCCGTTGGTGCCAATGTCTACGATCAAGACTTTGTCGTCTTGCTTGTCTAATTCTTCTGCAACCAGCACACCAACGTTGTCTGCACCGACGTGCCCAGCTTCAGATGGCAAGATATGCACATAAGCGGCTTTGTGGAGTTTCAGACCCATGTCACGGGCTTTCACATCCATCGCATCACGATTAGCTAGCGCAAATGGGGCACCACCTAATTCAACCGGGCTAACCCCCATCAGGATGTGCACCATAGTGGTGTTCCCGACGAAAACTGCATCCACAATGCTGGTGGCACGCTTGCCAATTTGCTTTGCAGCGCGTGCACAAACTTTGTTGAGCGCATCAATGATGGCGGTGTGCATTTTGTCCAGACCGTCATCATTCATCATCGCGTAAGACACGCGGCTCATCAGGTCTTCCCCGTAGGTGACCTGCGGATTCATCATCGATTCAGTCGCAACGACTTCGCCCGTGCGGAGATCGCACAAGTAAGCAGCAATGGTGGTAGACCCAATATCAACGGCTAAGCCGTATGCATTGTCTACATACCCAGGATCGATGGCGATGAGTTCTTTTTCATGCCAAACCGTGGCGGTTGCCGTCCACTTGCCTTTGCGCAGAACAGGCTGCAGCTTACGTAAGACGTGAATGTCAATTTCTTGAACATCCATGTCCCATTGGTCTTTTAAGGCAGACTGAACCCGACCCCAGTCTCCACGGTGTTCACCGAGAGCTGGCTTGTCGACTTCAATATAGACTTGACGAACAGCTGGGTTGACGTTGATCGCGCGGTCCGTGGCGGACTTGCGAATGACTTGCTTCTTGGCGCGGCTTTCTTCAGGCACAGTGACCAAGACATCACCTGAAACGCAGGCAACACAAGACAAGCGGTGCTCAGGATCGCTGTTCATGCGATCTAGCAGGGCGCGTTCTTCCTCACTCTCTGGAGAGACGTGAGCAGACGAAGAGGTAATCCCGTGTTTTTGGAATTGACCGTCTTCAATCTTTACTTTGCATTTGCCGCAGGTAAGCTTGCCGCCACAAATACTCTCAATTTCAACACCCATTGAGCGGGCGGCATCAAGAATTGTTGTGCCTGATTCCACTCTGGATCGACGTCCAGAAGGCATCAGAATAGTTAGCGGCTGGTCTGCGTTGTGTCCGTTATCGTTTGCCATAAAGCGAAAAAGTGCATGCAAATTGCACATGCAACATCTGTAATATATCAGTGATATTTCACCAACGGCGTGGAGAAAATGACGACTCTCTGCGACATTTTGTTCACGCCCGTTACAACCGCGTAATTAGACCGCAAATCGGCTATTTTGCCAACTTTAAATTCGCCCACGAAGCAACACGAAAGGTCACTAAGAAAAAACACAATGATAAAACCTAGCTATGGTTTCAATTATTTTGCGTGTTTAGTTAGCCCCTTCATGCTTCTTTGTGATCCTTCGTGGGCGGGCTGTTAGATGGAGCCTCATTGATGCTGCGCCTATCCAGAACTGAGGCAATTACGGTTGCTTGCCATATAATGCCAGCACTATGAATATTCTTGCCACCATTCTCGTTGTGATTGTTGCCTTAGAGCACGTGTACTTCCTTGTTTTAGAAATGTTCCTGTGGACCAAGCCGCAAGGCATGAAGACCTTTCGAAACACGCCTGAAAAAGCCGAAATGACAAAGGTATTGGCGGCAAACCAAGGACTTTACAATGGCTTTTTAGCAGCAGGATTGTTTTATAGTCTGTTCGTCTCCAATCCAATTGCATTTCATTTCAAAGTCTTTTTCTTGGCGTGTGTAATTGCAGCCGGCTTATATGGTGGCGTGACGTTTAGCAAGCGCATTATTTGGGTGCAAGCTGTTCCAGCAATATTGGGACTAGTTTTCGTCTTACTTGCAGGCTAAGGCCGCGTCATGCCAGATCTCCAGCATGCCATTCTGAATTGGGATGGGAAATCAGCAGCTGATATCAAGGCGATTTATGATGCGTTTGCCACACAGGCAAGCTTTGTAGATGACTTACTGTCTTTATTGAAGGACAGCGCTGCACAAAAAGGCGCAACTTGGTTGCTCAAGCATCGGTTTGAACAAAATGAGCTGCTAAGCACAGCTCAAACGCAGCAATTTTGTAACAGCTTCGTGGAGATGCAACATTGGGAATCGCGGTTGCATTGCTTCCAGTGCGTGCCATACCTTACTATTGCTATTAAGGACGCTGATGCTGTTTATGCGTTTATCCAAACTGGATTGACTGATAAAAAGAAGTTTGTCAAAGCGTGGGCCTACAACGCGTTGAATGAGTTAGCGGGTCAACATCCTCAGTACCAAGCTGAAGCTGATGAAAAACTGGCGTGGGCACTGACTGAAGAAGCGCCATCCGTACGAGCGCGGATTCGTAACATTATGCAAGGAAAGTAATGATGAGCATCAAACCAGTTGAGTGTGTTGCCTTTATGCTAATTCGCGATGGCATGATTTTGGCAGAGCGGCGTAAACAAACCAAAGCCATTGATCCAGGCATACTCTCGATCCCTGGTGGGCATTGTGATGCGGGCGAAACGCATGAGACAACGCTTCAGCGTGAGTTGGCCGAGGAGTTAGCTGTAACTGCCGTCAATCCGCGTTTTGTCTGTGCGCTGATACGTCAATCGACCTCTGACCGAACCATCAATTACTTTGTCGTTGAACAGTGGCAAGGCGAAATTCAAAACCACGAAGCAGATGCGCTGCAGTGGGCGCCGCTAGATGATCTGTCGCAGCTAGATTTATATGTAGATCGGTTAGCGGTGCAAGAGTACTTGCGCTTATATTGCCAGTAAGCTGTATCTAGCCAAGCCGTGGCTAAGCAATCGGATTACCAAAGCTGCTCAGGCCCACGAATCGTGTTATCTTGCGGTAATTTTAGGTACGTTGACCTGGCTTCTAAATAACGCGTAACCGTTTCAACTAACGCCAAACTTTTTGTAAGTTCAGTTGTGCTGAAATACGTCAATAATTGCTGTGCTGCGTCAACTTTATCTAATTGAAGCAGAGCTTCGGCGGCTTGATAGATAGCATCAATTTCGGACAACGCCTGCGCTTCAAAGCCGTTGAGGAGCGTTGTTACCTCTGCCAACATCTCTTCATGCTGTCTGAATACATGGTATAGCAGCCGCTTTACAGCACGAAACGCAGACTGATGTGCTTCAACATGTTGCGGTATGTCAGACAGACCATCAACGCCTTTCCGTAAATCAATAAATAGCGATTCTTCTCCAACGGTTAGATAACGATGTTTTTGATATTCAAGCGGAATTGCGGTGTTGCCAATAAACACTGGTGCAAACGGGGCGGCGGTTGCTGCACTGGCGGTGTGCCAAAGCGTTTGCAATAACGGTGATTTTGTCTTGGGTAGCGGTACAACTTGACCATAGCCGGCGGTGTCGGTCGTTAGTGTTGGTGTTCGGACGGCCCACATCACATCTTGAATGCTGATCTTTTCTGGCCGCGCAGCTAAGTTATGTAACTGGGTTTCAATCCACGCTTGGCCTTCCCAAAGACCTTTACCATCGCCATAAATTTGATTTACGTCAAACGTGTCATGCGCTGTCGGGTCAAACCAGCCTTGGTCTACTGCAAATTGAATGAAGTGTGAGGGTGCTAAGAAGCTGGGATGATTATCAAGGTCTAGCGGGACTTGACCAATGTAACCGGGTCGGGAAGCGCGTATGTCGGTGGGACCAAGACGCTCGGCAATCCATAGTCCTGCGCCGCCTGCGAATTCAATGACAACCCAGCCTTCATTATGGTCAGCAATAAGATGCGAGTTGCCGCCATAGGTAGCGTAACCATGCTTTACAATCAGCTCGCCAATTAGTAGGACGCCTTCGCGGGCTGACTTAGCCCGCTCTAACACAATGCGTGCTAAGTCACTGTAGTTAGGACCAGTCTGGCCTGAAGGCGTAAGCGCTTGGAGTTGGGCAGAAGACGTAGACCAGACATCGCGCACGGCAACCCCATATTCGTTCACGCCACCATTCGTAAGCGGAGCAGGGACACCGCGATAGTAGGTATAACTCACCCGCAAATGACGGGCAGTTTCGGACACTTGCGGAATGTCAGACAACTTGCCGGGCATGATGGCGTCAGGCGTAACCCCAACAGTAATGGTTGCGTTAGCAGGATGCTGTTGGCGCGGAACTAATTCAAGCCAGTGACTTGAAGGTTCGTCACCATAGCCAGCAAGGTAAGCATTACCGTCTGCGGTTAGGGTGTTTCCAATGTAGAAGGCGTAACTCATGCGTTGGGTCTCCTAGTCTAGAGTAAGCTTGGGGTGATGTGGTCAAATTATCCGTGATGAAAGTTTTGTCTTCAACATGGGTCATATTTGTAGTGTTTGTGACATTTTTGACAAGCTGCAACATGTTTTCACCAGAACCACCGCCCATTGTGGGGCGCACAGAATGGAATGCAGTCGCGCCCGACTATAACGCCCGTAACGAAAATGGGTTGTTTGATGCCATTTCAAACCCAGCGGGTTGGAAAACATATGAGCAGCCGTTAGCAACGGTGTACACCACGATGGTGCTTCACCACACGGCGCTCCCTGCAACCGATGGCCCCCTTGAAATTCAACTGAAGCACACCAAAGACAAAGGCTGGGCCGATATTGGCTATCACTTTGTGATTGATGACCAAGGTGTCATTTATGAAGGTCGCGACATTGGGGTGCGAGGGGCGCATGTTGGTGGTCATAACACGGGCACGATTGGAATAGCGCTGACTGGAAATTTCGAGCATACTGACCCTACTGACGCCCAGCTGGAAAGTGTGATGGCATTGGGACGCTATCTGGCGTATGAATATCAGTTGACACACTTAGCTGGTCATCGTGACTTTCAACCCGGTGATACGGTTTGTCCCGGTGAACACTTTGCGCCAATGTTGCCCCAGATTGCTGTAGACCTTGGGCTAGCATTTGGGATTGAAGGCTATCAGCCACCTTAGGCACTAGTAATTGCTGCAGGCGATAATGACAAGGGTGCTATTTTCGTCATCTAGTCTCTGCCTCGTCTCCCTAGTCCGCGGCTAATTCTTCCCATACACCTCAGGATTTACACAGTTGGGTAACTGCTCACCACGCAGGCCAGCCAGCAAATTTTCGGCGGCTAACAAGCCCATATTGATGCGCGTTTCCCAAGTCGCGCTGCCCAGATGTGGCACCACAATGCAGTTTGGTAAATGCACTAATGGATGGTTAGCTGCGATGGGTTCAGGGTCTGTCACGTCTAACGCTGCATAACGAATCTGCTGCGTTTGTAGGGCGTGCAGCAGGGCGTTGGAGTCCACTACGCCGCCCCGCGCAGTGTTGATCAGAATAGCGCTCGATTTCATCTGAGCCAATGCGTCAGCGCTAATAATATGCTTGGTTTGCGGGGTCAATGGACAATGCAAGCTGATGAAGTCGCTTTCTTGCAATAAAGTTGCGAGCGGCACTTTGGTTGCGCCAACGTCTTCCGCAAACGCCTGATTGCTCCCACCGTAATACAAAATCTTCATTCCAAAGCCTTTTGCGCGCTGGGCCATTGCATGACCAATGCGACCTAGACCAATAATGCCTAAGGTTGCGCCAGTTACCGTCGAGCCTAACAGCTGCATTGGATACCACGTCTGCCATTCATCATTGCGGATATATTCCACGCCTTCT
>JAHDBS010000261.1 GCA_020630225.1 Anaerolineales bacterium
GGGCCAAGGTTCCCCTGAATGTGTGTCACTAGCGCGTCGCGGTCCGCGGCCATTTGGGCTTGGCGGTCGCGGACTGGCTGCGTAGGCGGTGTCTTAATGAGCGCCTTGAGGCTCAGTAGCATGGCCAATGGGTCTTCATTTTGTGTTGGGTCAACAAAGTCGAGGTTGTAAATTTGGTGACCGTAGGCGGCGAAATAGGCATCAATGCGCTCCAGAATGGACTGAGCTTCTGGGTTGGCGTGAAGCGTTGCTAGCAATTGCGTGGCAGGCGTATTCAAGACTAGCGCAGTCAGCGTTTCTGAGGCGCGAATGGTGTTGGCAATGGTTTCCATATCGGCTTGGGCATCAAGTGCTTTTGAATCGAAACCGCGCAGGAAGGACGAACTACCCGGCTTAGAGTCCGGCAGTGCGCCCCGAAATAGTATCGAACGCAGCAGTCGATCAAATGTCGGGTCTAGAAAGCGCGATAACCCCAGATTGAGCGCTGAGCCAAACCAGTAGGTGCTGTCGGCGGTGGCCATTTCAGCAATGCCGTTGAGCAATGCATCGTTACTGGTCGTTGCTAAATCGGCAGAGGCCCACTTGTCAGCTACCGCCTGATAATTTGGGAGAACCACGTTCTCCCAGTCGAAGGCTTCCATTTTGAAGAACCTGAAAATACGCGAATACACGCGCAAAATAACGCGGATCGCCTTGAAGTTCATCTTGAATGACCCAGCGGTATAGGCATAGCCGTTGATGGTGTTGGCAAAGCCATCTTCCATGATTTCAATAATGGCGAGCATGCGTTCCGGCGCGATGCCAACAGCGTCGCCCATAAACCCTAGCAAGTGCTTATAGGTCGCTTCAATACCCTGATGGACGTACAGCTCTTCAAAGAGCGGCGAAAGCGGTTCAGGCATGTGCTCCACAATTTGGCGCCGCATCCAGACGGATTTAGGTGAAATAGGCTCCCAAACGACATTCTGTAAAGGTTCAGCAGGCAATGCGGTAATGGGTCGCGCCTGCAGAATATAAATCTCATCATCTGCAATGGCCCACTCAATGTCCATTGGCTGGTCATAGTGCGTCTGAATTTGTAGTCCTAAGTTTGCCAGCGCTAATGCGTTGGTGTGAGACAAGACGGGTTGGTCTTGCTGTGCTTCAGGAACGTTTTTTTCTGCTGTGCCTGTTTCCGTTCGCACTGTCATCACTGTTTTGGTATTGATCTCTTCCGAGACAATGGCCTTGGTGATGGCATCAACCACGATGGAGTCAGGGGTGACTTGCCCGCTGACAATCGCTTCTCCCAATCCCCAAGTCGCGTTGATAAGCGTTTGATCGCGGCGACCATTGACAGGGTTCGCTGTGAATAAAACGCCAGCTGACTCTGCATTCACCATGGTCTGGACTACAACAGCTAAGCTCACCTGCTCTGGCTCAATTCCCTGCCGTTGGCGATAGGCCATTGCTCTTGCTGTCCACAAGCTTGCCCAGCAATTTTTGACGGCTTCCAGCAGCGCTGCTTCAGAACCAATGTGGAGGTAGGTATCCTGCTGCCCTGCGAAACTTGCACTTGGTAAGTCTTCAGCCGTAGCAGACGAACGCACGGCAACAGAGCCTGCATTGTCAGTTTGTAATGTCTGATAACTCGCTAAGATCTCGGCTTTTAGGGTCGCTTCAATGGGGCTGGTTGTAAATAAGTCGCGAATTTGACTTGCAATGACTTGGCTGTCTTGTGGATTGGCGCTTTCTGTCGCTTTTGCGAGCGCAAAGATTTTTGACTGCAAGTCATTGTGCGTTACAAAGCTGTTGTAGGCATTGGTTGTCAGTACAAAGCCAGCTGGCACTGGTAACGCTGCAGCAACTAACTCACCAAGATTGGCACCTTTGCCACCTGCGATTGCCACATCAGTTGCGTCGAGCATTGAAAACGTTTGAATATTAGACATGATGTTGAATGGATAAAGTGACGGAGCGGCAGTCACTTCGGTTACGTTTTTAGGTAATCTGAGTTTACCAGCGGATGACGACAAGGCAATGGAGTGACGGGAGGCGCTACTGTGCTTCCCAAGACTTGCGAACTAATAAAATAGGTTCGCTAATCCGAAGTCCTTCGGTGCGCGCTACAAACACATTACAAACGCTGCAACAATAAATTCACAAGCCTCTCTCAATATCTTGGCTGAATTCTTGCACTACACTAGTGATGTAACAGCAATTCAAGCGGTCAGAACATTTTTATATACATCGGATGGTTTTTTGCCACCAAAGCTGGGTCGTCTGACCCGCTTCCGACGCTGTTACAGCCCTTATTGACGCCCGTTCTAAACGGGCGTTTTTTGTTTAAGTGGTTATTGGGTGGTCCAATCGCAGCGATAAACCGTGCTGGTTTGCCCGAATTGGCTTGTAACCTTGCGTGGATCATTAATCCAACTACCGGGGACAGTCCCCACCGTTTCGCATGTATGCGTGACAAGCGCGTGGGCTGCTTCCCAGTCAGCCGTTGCGCCCATGTTACAGCCCGATGCTGAGTCCAAAATGACATAGTCCGGTTGTAGCGTCGTGAATAAAGCTGAAGCAGCATCAGTCGTGCTGGCAGTTGCGTCAACATCCAGAAAGTCCTGCACACGCTGATCGACGGTATTTGGCAGCATGAAAAGGTATTCATCCGTCAAGAAGGTGTGCTCGGTGTTCAGAACCCACCACCAAGTGGCATCAGCTAATACGGTGCTGTCGGCGGGGACTAAGTCAGCAACGGCTTGGGCTGTTTCGGCATAGTTGCCATCCATATTGCGCAGCGTGAAGATGGCGTCAATTGCAAGGTAACCTGAGCAAATTGTCAGCATGCAGACAGCGATTAGTGTTTCGGCTTGAAGGCTAGTCCAGATTGGAATTGCACGTCGAATTAAGGTCACGATATGGGCAATGCCGGCCACGGTGACAATCGCGACAAACGGTGCCCAGAGCGCTGAGTATTGAAAAAAGCGCTGCGAGAAGAATAGGCCAAATAGTAAAAGCGTGGTGGCAATAAGCCCCAAAAGCGCTAGCCCCCGACGATTACGGTTGAGCACCAATGTAATGCTTGCAATTCCAAAGAGGAGTGCCTCAAGTTGACTGCCACCGCTCCAATAGGTTGTGCGCAACCAGCTTGGTAACGTTGCTAAGCCAGACCAAAATGACGTCTCAGTAGAGAGGTCGGTTGAGGCACTGGCAAATGTGGTGTACCAGAGCGCCTGCTGAAGTGCGCTTGCTGTGAAGCCTAGGTGTGCAACGACCCACAATAGTGCGGCGACAACACTCCCTGCAATTACTTGGCTAAACGCTTTGAAATTTTTGTTGCGCAGCAACTCTAGACTGACGTAGCCAATCAAAACTGCACTGAAGATGAATCCATTGCCGTGAAAGAACCCTGGCAAGATAAGTACAGCGCCAAGTAAAAATGCCTGCCAGCGTTGATGGTTAGATTGCGTTGTGTAGCGAACGGTGTAAACACACGCCGCTAGAACCGCAGCAATAGTCCAGCTTTCAGGTCGTGCGAAGTGTGCCGTGAAGAAGGTCTTTGGATAGACGGCAAACATCAGCGCGCTTAGGCTGCCAATTTGCGTTGTGAACAAGGCTTGCCCTAGTAAGAAGGTAAGTCCGGTTGACACTACCCAGCCCAGTACAGATACAATCCGCGCGGTGTCTAGGGATGCACCAAATACCGAGAAATTGCTGGCAAGCAGCCCTAAATAGGCACGGCCTTGAAAACCAAGGTTTGTGTCACGCCCATACGGGTCGCCCAGTGACATCATTGGCTCCCAGCTGGGCGTGCCTGTATTTAGCCAACCTTGTGCCGCGGCGCTATAGGCGACTTCATCGCAAGACGGTTCAGGATAATGACGCTGGGTGAATGCTACAAATATGAATGTCACAATGGCAAAAAGGCCAATTGTGTTTCGAACGAGCAACTTTTGCGACATTATGCCTCGTCTGGCAACAGCCACGTGTCAAGTGGGGTCGCCTGATTTTCTGCAATTTGATCTGTATTCCAAAGCTCAGAAAAATGCAGTGCGCGTGGGCACTGCGGGTATGCCTCTTCCACTGTTACTAGTAAGCCTTGTAATAAGCGTGCTTCATCATCTGGATTGAAGATGTTCATTTCTATGCCGCGGGCACTGAGCTGTTCCGCATTTAGTTCTTCCACGGTTCCATTGACCCGTGCTGTGACATCTTGGCCTGGAATCATAAAGATCAGCCCTACTTTGGGGTTTGTTTCAAAGTTTTCATAGGACTGGAACAGCTTGTTGCCACGGACATCAGGAATGAGCAATTGGTGTTCACTAATGACTTTGACAAACCCTGGCTTGCCCCCTTTGGGCGATGCATCACAGTCTCCATTTGCATTGCTGGTCGCCATGACTAAGAACGGCGATCTGTGAATAAACGCTTGAATCCAGTCTTGCATGTAAGGCAATACTTTTTTTGCTGCACGACCTTGTGGTTGGCCAAATTTTTCTTGAGCTTTATTCATGGTCTTGTCTAGATTTTTTATGTATTTAAGATTTTGCAATGGTCTGAATCATATAGTTTGTCTTTTTCTGGACAAGCTGTTTTGCGAACTTTACTTGGCTGGCAAGAAGGTTGCAACATGATACAGTACCTAGCAGTAAACTTTAGTGCTTAGCGGCATTATATGTAACTTTTGGTTAGAGTTTATTGGGTAAAAGTTAGACGCTTGTCTTGCTACTCAATCAATCTGTTACATAGTGAGTAATTTTATTGTCGTATTGCCAAGTGTCTGTTAGATTTTTATAACTTTCAAAGTAGACAAACATCTACAACATATCGACAATCTATTATGAGCCTGGATAGAAGATCGCGGCTTTTGGGTCAAATAGTACGTTTCGGATTGGGGAAACGTATTCACCAAATGTCTCCCAGGGAATTACGCAAATTGCGTAATCGGCAACGTGAGTTGAGCAGGTTCCACTTTAGACTGTTACTAGGTAGTCGGGTAAAACTACCTATCGTACAGGATTGTCAAATTCCAACCCGCGACGGTGCGTTAATCGATGGGCGACTTTTTAGTCCACAATCGACGACGCCGTTGCCACTAATGGTGTATTTCCATGGCGGCGGTTGGACAATTGGTGACGTCAACAGTCATGATCTGTTGTGCCGTCGCTTGGCAAACCGTTTGAATGTAGCAGTTTTTTCTGTGGGATACCGTTTAGCTCCAGAGCATAAATTCCCTACCCCATTAAATGATGCATACGATGCCCTGAATTGGGCCGTTAAGCAAGCGTCCGCATGGAATGTAGACGCGTCATGTTTGACTGTTGCTGGTGACAGCGCTGGCGGAAATCTTGCCACGGTTGTGTCTATTTTGGCACGTGACCAAGGTGGCCCGAAAATCCAAAAGCAGCTGTTGTTTTATCCAGTTACCAACGGCAATTGCGAAAGTCAAACGCATCAAACATATTCAGATGCCCCCGTGTTGTCACATGAAGAAATGCGTTTCTTCGTGGAACAATATCGGCAGCGTCCAGACGATGTAAACAACCCGTTATTTTCACCGCTACTGATGCCGGATCTATCAGAGTTGCCACCTGCCATGATTGTAACGGCTGAGTGTGATCCCTTACGAGATGAAGGTGAAGAATATGCTAATCGTTTGCGGGCCTGTGGCACACCAGCGCAAGTCTTTCGTGCAAAAGGGGCCGTGCATGCATTTATGCAGTTTCCCTACTTGACGAAATATTATTCGCAAGTGCTGGATGAAATTTCAGTTTTTATTGATGCTTGTCCAAATGAGTTAAAAACACCACCAGCTATCTTGAATGGACTTTCTACTCCAATATCTTCATTTACCATTCAATAGCGTAGACAGTTATTATTTTCTTTTTTACAAAACGCCACTACAGTGGCGTTTTTGATTCAAGTCCGAAGCAGATTCCAGAAAATCTCCAAACCATCTTCAGATTGTCTGTCGATCTGCTTGTTACGATTTGAATATCGACATTACTTTGAACTCACAAGGAGATTTTTATGTTTTCAAATCGTTGGGTCCGCATCGGACTTATGGTGATTGGCGCGGTAGTAGCGGTTGGCATTATTGGCGGGATTGTCATGCGCAATCGCATTGCAAACGATCCTGAATTGGCGGCTCAATTTGCAGAGCGCCGTGAAGGGCGACATCATTTCGATGAAGATTGTTTGCAAATGAAAGACGCTGAAGATGGCGCTGAAGCCAGTGACAGTGATGAGAAAGCCGACTGCATGCACGCAGGACGGCATGGCAAAGGTCACGGTGGTCACCATGGTGGGCATCGACGCGGTGGCCGTGGATTTGGTCTGTTTGGGCTAATTGGCGGTCTAATCCGCCTAGCAGTTGTTGCAGCGTTAGCGGCCGCAATGCTAAATTGGTGGAACAAACGTCAGGGGAATAACGCTGCTGCTGCACCAGTGTCAACGCCAGTGCCAGACACAGAACCGGAACCGGAACCAGAAACACCTTCGGATTTGACTGACACTGATGAGTCGTAACCTTAGGTATTGCTAACCATCTCAAACGCCACCGATAAAGGTGGCGTTTTGTATTTAACTAACTTGCTATAGATTGCCCTTGAATTTGGATACTTTGCGTTGGAAGT
>JAHDBS010000262.1 GCA_020630225.1 Anaerolineales bacterium
TGCTCTTCACCTACTTGCACTTGGCAGCAGAAGCACCATTGACCAAAGCATTGGTTGAAGCTGGCACCACTGGGATTGCATACGAAACCGTACAAATGCCAAACCGCAGCTTGCCATTGCTTACCCCAATGAGTGAAGTTGCTGGCCGTATGTCAGTTGAACTAGGCGCTCACTTCTTAAAGAAAGCTTATGGCGGCAAGGGTGTCTTGCTTGGTGGCGTTCCTGGTGTTCGCCCAGCAACCGTTACCATCGTTGGTGGTGGTGTCTCTGGTGTAAACGCAGCAAAGATGGCCATTGGCCTTGGCGCTCGCGTCATCATTTTGGACATCAACGCAGACCGCTTGCGCTACTTGGATGATATCTTCGGCGCACGCGTTGAAACCGTTATGTCAAACAGCGCAAACCTTGCTGAAGCTGTTGCAGAAGCAGACTTGCTCATCGGCGCAGTTCTCATCCCAGGTGCTTCAGCGCCAAAATTGGTCAGCAAAGAAATGGTTCAAAGCATGGAAGCTGGCTCTGTCATCGTTGACATCGCTATTGACCAAGGTGGCTGTGTTGAAACCGTCGATCGCGTGACCTATCACAACGATCCAATTTACGTTTCAGAAGGTGTTGTGCACTACTCAGTCGGGAACATGCCTGGTGCAGTAGCCCGTACCTCAACCTTGGCGTTGACCAACGTAACTCTGCCATACGCAGTCAAGCTCGCAAACATGGGCGCAAAAGCAGCCTGCGCAGGCGACAGCAGCTTGATGCTTGGTTTGAACACCGCTAACGGCAAAGTTACCCACGAAGGTGTTGCCGAGTCACTTGGTTACGACTACGTCGATCCAATGGAAGCGTTGGGCTAAACATCCTTCCGACCTTACTAAAATAAAAAGGGCTTTGCATAATTTGCAAAGCCCTTTTTATTTTTCAGAATTGAAAGTGACGTCTCTTACACCGTCAGTCTTCTAATACAGCGGTAAATACAAACCCCGGTGCAGGCACTTGTGACAGCACCAATTTCGAAGATGAACTTAGACTGCCACTCACCACTTGGCGTCCACTTGGGCCGTTGATTTCAATCGATTGCTGTCCAGTCGGTGCAGCAATTTGCACAGTACTGTTCGCAGACACTGATGTCGCGCTGGCAACGCCGCTTGGCCAAACAATGAGCATGCCTTGGTTTGTATCATTTTGAATGATGAGCTGCCCATCCAAGCTTGAATTTGCCCCATCATCAGATGACGTTGAAATACTAACGTTAGCATTACCCTCTGGTGCATAGACACGCGCATAAGCTTGCGCTTCATTTGCAATTGCTGCATAGCCACCAATTTTTAGCGCAATATTTGTCGTATCTGTAGCAAGTGGAATAATGTCATGAAATCCTTGCAATGCAAGTTTGGTGACTTCACTAGCAAGCCCTTCTGCTTCACCTTTATATTCCAAAGTGCGTTCAAACGCTAAGATTGTCCGCGCTCGGTTGGTTTCTTTGAGATCTTCCGCAATATCAGCTTCTTTCTCAGCCTTCTTCTCTAGCTTTTTGGCCTCTTTGAGCATCTCTTCAGCTTCTTCAAGCTTTTCAAGTGCTAACTTTGCACTTGGGCTCATGAGACCGGTGCCTTTTAGGCTAAGTCCATCTAAGAAGAAGCCGTTGTAAGCATTGAAATTTGGTGCCTGCAATGAAATATGAACTTCTAAATCACCGGCATCTGGAGCAATATTAACTTCCATGCGTGACCAACGTCCAACAGGGAAATCACGCGTGTCGAGCAACCCGCTGTTGAAAATTTGTTGTCCACCCGAAAAAATCTGCACTTGAATTTCAGCCGCGTCTTGAACAGACGAATACGTTTTGCCCGGATCATAATAAGACACAACCTCCGGCCAAATAGGAATTGTCATCTTATAAATTTCACCTGGATTTAGCCCTTCAACACGTTGGGCCAAGCGCGTAGAAATTGGTGGACCATAACTCCGAACTGCAAATGTATGGCTGCCATCACGCCACCAACGGCCCCCAGCGCCACTTTGCCAGACACGCGACTGTGGCTGCGCCCACTTGCCGTCTTCAGCCCATACGAAAGACCAGCCGTTAGGAATCTCAATAGAACCTTGACCATTCCAGTTATATGAGCCATTCTCAAAGCTAGCATTCGCCAAGAGATTAGAATTTGCCTGTGCGGCCGGCGTCGTTACAAACAACGCAATAAGTACCAAAAAGACAAAAAATTTAGTATTTCGCATTACCATATGCGTTATGATTTCCCCTACAGCCCGAAATAAAGTATTACAGGGCTACTATAACTCCGCTATTTTGACACATGCAACAGCAAGTTGTCACGTCATTTTCTAAGATTAGTGGAAATTCCCTAAGTGTTTCCTCCCCATTTTTGGAGAGTAGAAAAACATAAAAAAAGAGAATTGTCCCTGTTAATCAAAAGGGGCTTTGTAAAAACAAAGCCCTCAAATTACAACTATGTAAAGTTTGAAGACACTCAGTTTTCAATAACAGCAGAGAAGTCAAACTCTGCCGACTGGCGCTGCGTCAGGACTAGAACCGACGCCGACATCAGCTCTCCAATAATAATTTGTTGCCCGCTCGGCCCATTGATTTCAATTGCATGTGAGCCAGTAGGTGCAGCAATTTGCACGCTGCTGTGTGCTGGAACAGAGGTAGCCCCTGTTACTCCACTCGGCCAAACAATCAGCATCCCTTGACTGGTATCGTTTTGGATCACAAGCTGGCCGTCTAAACCACTTTGCCCAGCGCCGTCTGAAGCTGTAACCACATTAACGTTCGCATTACCCTCAGGTGCATAGACGCGGGCATAAGCCTGTGCTTCATTAGCAATGGCCGCATACCCACCAATTTTGATGGCGATGTTTGTCGCATCCGTTGCAAAAGGAATAATTGCATCAAAGCCTTGTAAAGCCATGGTCGTGACTTCACTGGCTATAGCCTCTGCTTCACCTTTATATTGAAGCGTTTTATCAAAGGCCAAAATTGTTCTTGCGCGGTTGGTTTCTTTGAGATCTTCCGCAATTTGCGCTTCTTTTTCAGCTTTTTCTTCAAGCTTGCGCGATTCTTCAAGTAAGGCTTCTGCTTCTTCCAATTTTTCAAGCGCAAGTTTGGCACTGGGACTCATTAACCCAGTCCCATGTAAGCTCAGCCCATCTAGGAAAAATCCATTGTAGGCATTGGCATTTGGTGCTTGCAGAGAGATATGCACTTCTAAATCACCAGCATCTGGTGCGACATTGACCTGCATCCGTGACCAACGTCCAACTGGGAAGTCGCGAGTATCCAGCAGACCACTGTTGAAAATTTGCTCACCACCAGAAAAAATCTGGACTTGAATTTGAGCTGCATCTTGCGCCGCAGAATAAGTTTTGCCAGGGTCGTAATATGAAACGACCTCAGGCCACACAGGAATCGTTAAAGCATAGATTTCGCCTGGATTCAATCCAGTTACCCGCTGCGCTAAGCGTGAAGATATGGGCGGTCCATAACTACGAATTGCCCAAGTATGTGAGCCATCGCGCCACCAAAAGCCACCGCCACTACTTTGCCACACGCGTGATTGCGGCTGATGCCATTTACTGTCCTCCGCCCAAACAAATGACCATCCATTCGGGATTTGAACAGAACCATTCCCACCCCAGTTATAAGCCCCGTCTTCAAACCCAGCATTCGCTAGTAAATTGACGTTTGCATCTGACTGCGTTGGAACAATAAATAAAAACAGTAGAGATACAGCAGCGCTCAATAAAAAATATCTTCGCTTCATATTCGTAATCAATTAAAAGTGGAAGCCGGAATGACACCCAAACCTAATTACCTCTACAGGTATAGACATCTGTCCATCATACAAGTCACCCCTTATGAGGGTCAATTGTAGTCCCGCTGTTTCACAGAAAGTAACAAAACAGGTAAGGCTTTAACGCAAAAGGCACAGTTCTTTCGGAACTGTGCCTTTTGTAAATTTAAATAGATTAGCTGTTTAGCCGTAGATCCCTTGCTTACCGAAGTGTTCTGTCAGCAAGTAGTAAACGACTGCACGATGCTTTCTAGGGTTGGATTTACCATAGCATTCCAAAGCAGCATCGATACCAGCGTCCAATTCTGGGCCATCTGCTAGGCCAAGCTTTTTCATCAAGAAGTTAGCCTTGACGCGATCCAATTCAGCTTGGTCTGTACCAGAAACCATTGAGGAATCTTTGTTGTAAATAGATGGACCCAAACCAATGGTCACCTTCGTCAACAGATCCATGTTTGGTTCTTTGCCACATTTGTCACGCAAATCTGCGGCATATTTTTCAATAAGTTCAGCACGCTTACTCATTCGTATCGTTTCTCCTGAAGAATTAGAGCGATTAATAAATTGCAGTGTCAGTATGTTTCCACACACCGCATTGCTTGATTAGATACCATCTTGACACAAAGGACACATTTTTCCAACTACACCTATGATGTTCGTAACAAAAACACAGTCAAAACAACCGTAGCCCCACGAAAGCCCTTCGCAAAGGTTGCAAAACGGTTGTGTTTCTTGTGTCTTAGAAAAATTACAACAGTATCTCTACTTAAATGAAAAACGCGCTAAGTGCGCGTTTAATAATTTCTTGCTGGCACTAATGCGAAAGCTGTGACAGATGGCTACCTAGACCTACATTTGGCGGAATAAACCCCAAATATAAATACACATCTTCAGACAAATGGTGTGCCAACTTCATTAGGACTTCACCATCTGTAGGCACTGTCTTGCCATCCATCCAGTCACGCAGTTCAGCAGTTGAAACGCCAAGCCACTTTGCAAACGACGTCAACCCGTGGCGTCGTGAATCTTGCTCACGCCAGTTAATGTACTGACGCACTAGCCAATCTTCAAAGCGCATAGTAAATACCTCAAATCCCTAAAATTATTTAATTGCTTTGATCAGACCGCCTCTGATTTACCCAATACTTTAGAGGCAGCTTTATTTATGTACATGCTAATTATAAGGATCAATCCCCACTAAACAACCGAAAAACGCAGATCCGAACCACATTCATACGAAGGCTAAACAGCAAAAAAACTCGATTGGCAGATCAGACTGACCCACAGTCATTTAATCCAGTTCTTGCACATGAAAAGTGTAACGCTACACGCATGCAAAACAAAAGGCGCCAACTACAGCGCAATACATCAGAAGATATCTATCTGAACAGAGCACTACGTTGGCGCCTCTTCAGCGCGAAACAAAGTTAGAATTATGAAATTTCTCAGACACGCATATTACGTAATTTCAGAAAACTATATACATAAAGTCATATATACATCTGGGCTTTATTTTTGATACGCTGTAAGTGCCTGTTACCCACTACATACCAACTTCCTTAGAAAACCGCGTTCAAAATTTTGTACGCGGTTTTCGTTTAATCTAAAGCCATTGCCCGCCGTGAAAGCGCCATTTAGGGCTAAGCACATGCATACCGCCAAACATCATGAGAAACATAGGCACCCATACGAGCAGGTAGTGCATCAGAAATAAACGCAGTCTAGGCTGACGCGGAATAAATCGTGCCCAGCCAGGCACCTCTAATAGCAACCGCCCTAACGAGAAAAACAGTACAAGCAGCACTAGAAATTCAAAAATCCCGGTCATCATCACAAACATAGGTGGCCAGTCTCGGTTCCAGCGCAATCGCTGTAAGAAGGTGTAGAGCACATCTAAAAGCACGCCAATAACAAATGCGGTTAGCAACACCAACATGGTGTAACGCTTTCCCCCGAAAACAAGCCCAAAAAGAAGGGTGACGGGGATGCCCCACAATGCAAATAAGAAAACTCGGGTTTGCCAACGGCCTAGTAAGGTAGGGGTCATGGTTGTACTCCTCTGGCCCAGCGCATCCATTGATGTAGCGAACGCGGCATTGAAAACCGTTTGATGCCAAATTCACGCGCATTACGTAGTCCTTGAATGGACTTGAACGCCGCATATTGTAAGCCTAAGAAACTATCTACCGGTGCAAAAGGGCCGCCTAGAGTTGCCACGCCACAGGCATAAACGCGTCCTTTGCCAGCTCGTAATGCCTCAATTTCAAAAGTTTCTGAAACCGCCAGATTTTGCATTCCATTCTTAGGAATTTCATAATGATGCAGTAAATCTGCATAAAAGGGATTGGTTTCAATTTTGGCGTTCAACCCGGTACAGTCAATGACAAAGTCAGCAACCAGAGACATTTGTTCAGGGTTATCTTCGACAGCCTCAATTGCAAAGCGCAGTTTGCCACTTTGCATCGGCTTCACGTCTTTTACGTTGCCAAATGCAATCGTATACCACCTTTGAGTCAGGCCATTCTGTACTAGATGCTTCCAATCTGTACGATCAGATGTAGTTGTCCCGCCCCAGATTGAAATCAATTTGCGGCGTTCTTCATCAGTGGCATTTTCAAACTTGCGGCGCAAGTTGCCAGAAAAAGCAGCCTTAGGGAAGTTGAAAGGCTGTAACTGCCAGTTATGCTCGCTTTTACGTCGCGCTAAGCGGTAGCGCGTATCGTCTTCGCGTGCGGTACGCATTAGGTGCGTAACGCGAATATCATCACGCCCGCTGGCAGTGCGGACTTCAGCAATACGCTGCAAAATGCG
>JAHDBS010000263.1:0-3416 GCA_020630225.1 Anaerolineales bacterium
ATTTCATTTACTTCTACGAATTCGGTTCTTATAAATTGCCTATACGCATTATTTGGCAGTTGATTACTAGTGTGTACAAGATTGTTAATCAGTCGACTACCGATCTATCGAGAAGGTGCTATCAATCTTGAAACAGACTTCGTAAAAGGCTCTAGGAATCTTCAGGAATTTCTTCAGATCATCTTGTGATTCATCATTTATGATGACAGTCTATGTCTACATTTCTCGCAACTCTTACGCGCCCAACGCTTCTTCTAAGCGCCATTTGTCTTTCACTGCTATCTGCTTGTAGCGCACAATCAGCACCAGAAACCACAGCACCTGATCCTACAGTTGAACCCGAGCCCACTGCTGTCGCAGATGTCGTCATTGCGCCAACCGATGCCCCAACGGCCATACCGGAGCCGACTGTTGCAGTCGAGCCGACTGTTGCCGCCGAACCAACTGCTGCACAGGCGACTGACTTGCCAGCGCCTACTGAGGCGCCAGTTATAGCCATTGAGCCAATTGAGCCAACCTATTTCACCCCTGCACAAGGCGAGGGGCCTTACTACCCAACTGAAAAATTGACCGAGCAAGACAATGACCTAATTGCCCTTGACGGTCAAAGTGAGCGCCCCGCTGGCGAAGAATTATTACTAAGTGGTGTAATTTATGACGCAACAGGGATGCCACTAGCGGGCGTACAAATTGAAATCTGGCAAACAGATCACAATGGGGTTTACCTACATCCGCGTGACCCGACAACGGACAATCGAGACCGCAACTTTCAGTTCTATGGCGAAACGCTCACCGAAGCAGATGGTACTTATTTTTTCCGCACCATTGTTCCCGGTCAATATGAGCCTCGTCCAACCCACATTCATTACAAAATCCGCATGGATGGACAAGCCGTATTTACCAGTCAAATGTATTTTGGGGATGATCCAGACTTACAGGGTGAGCAAATGTTTGCAGTCTTAGGACCTGAGGGAGATAACCTGCTTATTGAAATTGTTCCCAGCACAAACGAAGCTGGAGATCCGGTTAGTCTAGGAACCCGTGACATCATCTTGAGTACCGACTATCCAGCCTATCACGCTGGGTCAGAGACCAACTAAGTCGTCTTACTGAACTGCTTCAATTAAAACTTGGAAGGCGATCATGCCTGCTGCGGCAAGCGTGATCGTCAAGCCAATGGTGCTTGGAGAAGCGTCTTCAAATGTCTCTGGCACAATCTCTGAGAAGACCATCCAAATCATTGCCCCAGCTGCAAACCCTAGGCCCACCGGCAAAAACGGGAAGAACTGCTCTACAAATAAGAACGAAATAACTGCCATCAAAGGCTGTGGCAAGCTAGATAGAATGCTGTAAGCTGCCGCCTTCCACACTGGCATTCCTTTTGGAACAGACACAAGGCTAATGGCAAGCCCCTCTGGAATATTATGAATTGCAATTGCCAACGCAATGAAAATCCCAAATGAAATTCCATCGCCAAATGACACGCCCACACCGACACCCTCTGCCACAGAATGCAGCGTCATAACCCCAATAATCAGCAGAGATTTTCGCGCATCGGCCTTACGCAGCCCCGCTAGTTCTACATCTTCACTTTCATCCAGCCAGCGCTTACTCACCATGATGAAGATCAGACCTAAGATGACCCCCGCTAATACGCTAAGCGAACTATACGAGAGACCTTCAAAAATAAGGCTAAAGCTTGCAGCAAGCATCATCCCGGCTGCCACAGCGTTTGCAACCGCAATCGTTTTAGGTCGCACATTTTGAATAAACAAAAATGGCAAAGCGCCTAAGCCTGTAAAAATAGCAGTCAATAAAGACCAGCCAAAGACTGAAAGTAACATTGGATTCATAATGATGGAAAACCAGCTCGTGCTTAGTATCTGTCATTGACATTCAACAACAGGCAAAGTTAACTGCGGTAAATTTTAGCATTTACTAGGGCGTACTGTCAGGCGCAATTCACACAATTGCTCTGCGTTTCAGTCGC
This sequence comes from Anaerolineales bacterium, assembly GCA_020630225.1. Taxonomy (GTDB): domain Bacteria; phylum Chloroflexota; class Anaerolineae; order Anaerolineales; family UBA6668; genus JAHDIM01. The sequence continues at coordinate 1,991 of JAHDBS010000263.1, forward strand.
ATGAGCAATGCGTTCGTATTACAATAATTCCCACACACTCAGATCGAGACCTTGCCTTTGGCACTGACCTCAAATCGATCCAGACAGGAAAAGGATTTATGACCGCAAACGAAATGAGCGGCGATGTTTACTATCCAAGTGAAGACGTCGTCAACAATGCAAATATTCCGGATTACGATGCCGTCAATGACAAAGCCGTCGCAGATTTAGCTGGCTTTTGGGACGAAATTGCCCGTGAAAACTTCGAATGGTACTCAGACTGGCATACCACACTAGACGATAGCAACGCCCCCTTTTATAAGTGGTTTGTGGGCGGTGAAACCAACATTGTTCACAATGCGTTGGATCGGCATATGTCAACTGCCACACGCAACAAGGCTGCCATTATTTTTGAAGGCGAAGGCGGCGACGAACGGACCATCACCTACCAACAACTCAATCGGTTAGTTTGTAAATTTGCAAATGTGTTGCGCAGCCAAGGCGTAGAAAAAGGCGATGTTGTCACCATCTATATGGGCTGTATCCCTGAAGCAGCCGTTGCGATGCTAGCCTGCGCCAAAATTGGCGCAATGCACTCAGTGGTGTTCGGTGGCTTTTCCGCCGAGGCACTCTTAGGCCGCATTGATGATAGTAAATCTAAAGTATTGGTGACCTGTGATGGGGCATGGCGTCGAGGCAATGTCGTCAACCTCAAAAAGATGGCTAATGCTGCCGCCAAACGCTCAAAAACAATCGAGAAAATGATTGTTGTTAAGCGTACAGAAAACCGCGTTTACATGAAAGAAGGTCGCGACTTCTGGTATCACGATCTAATGGCAGATGCTGCAGACACCTGTGAAACCGCGCGCCTTTCAACTGAAGACAATCTCTTTATTCTGTACACCTCGGGCACCACCGGGCGCCCCAAGGCCATTTTGCACACGCATGGTGGCTACATGGTTTACACGGCCACCACGCTAAAGTGGGTCTTTGACCTGAAAGACAACGATGTTTGGTGGTGTGCTGCTGATCCGGGATGGATCACTGGGCACAGTTACATTGTGTACAGTCCATTGATCAATGGCACAACCAGCATTATGTATGAAGGCACGCCAGACTTCCCAACGCCTGAACGCTGGTGGCAACTCATTCAAAAGTATGGCATCACCATTCTGTACACGTCTCCAACCGCCATTCGAGGCCTGATGAAGTACGGCAGTGACCGCCCTGCTAAATATGATCTCTCTAGCTTACGCCTGCTCGGCTCCGTTGGCGAACCAATCAATCCAGCGGCGTGGAAGTGGTATTACGAACACGTTGGCGGTAGCCAAGCACCAATTATGGACACTTGGTGGCAGACCGAAACTGGTGGCTTCATGATGACGCCATTGCCATCCGTCGCGCTCAAACCAGGGTCAGCAACTCGTGGTTTCCCTGGCATTCTGCC
>JAHDBS010000263.1:3516-5017 GCA_020630225.1 Anaerolineales bacterium
GTCGTTGGCTTACCAGACGAGATCAAGGGCACGGTAGTCAAAGCATTCTGTATTTTGAACGAAGGCAACGAGCCAACCGATGAACTTGCCCAAGCGGTACGCAATCACGTTGGCGTAGAAATCGGTGCGATTGCAAAGCCAGCCTCAGTGGCATTTGTGAATAGTCTCCCGAAGACGCGCTCAGGCAAGATTATGCGCCGCGTGCTGAAAGCCCAAGAACTTGGTCAAGACGTTGGAGATCTTTCAACATTAGCTGACTAACGGCTTTTCACTAAACCTCAAGCGCCTGACAAGTTATGTCAGGCGCTTTTCAATTAAACGGAGTTAGGTTGAAGAATCGGATTGAAAAGACCCTGTTGTAAGGGAACTTATTTGGCTAAAGTCACGCGAATTTTTCAATTACTGTTCATACGAATTAGTATCATTTGCTCAATCCATTATTCATTCTTGTTCAAGTTTATTTTCAAATCTCCGCTGATTATTCACCTCGGTTAACTCAAACAAACCAGAGCAGCAACTTCCAAGCGCACCGCCAACCATTTTTCTTTTCCCTAACGGCGCTACAATTCAGATTGCGCAAATTGGCTTTGAGCCGTCTTGAGTATCAGCATTGGCATTTCATAAACTTCAACCCCGCTATATTGTTCTCCAATCGCTGGCAGTGCTGATCGGCTTATTGTTGCTTCTTCCCCCCATTTACATTTTGGTGCGCGCAAGCGAAAGCATCCCCGATGCTGTTGGTGCACTGACCAAGGTTAGTACGTTTTGGACGTTAGTCAGAACAGTTGGCTTGTCACTCACTGTAACAGCCTTAGCAACGCTAATCAGCGTTCCATTAGCTTGGTTGACAACCCGCTCACAGCTTCCTGGAAGACGGATTTGGGCAATTTTGTTAGCCTTACCACTCGTTATTCCAAGCTATGTTGGCGCCTATCTATTTGTGTCTGTATTTGGTCCGCTAGGGATGCTTAGCAACTGGCTAGAGCCATTTGGGATCACTTATGTTCCCAATGTATACAGCTTTGGCGGTGCAGTCTTAGTTCTCACCCTCATGAGCTACCCGTATGTATTTTTAGCCACGCGCAATGCACTAAACAATACAGACCCAGCCCTTGAAGAAGCTGCCCGCTCGCTTGGATATTCCCCATTTGAAGCGTTTCAAAAAATTGTCTTACCGCTAATTCAGCCCGGAATAGCAAGCGGTGCCCTGCTGGTTGCCCTGTACGTATTGCGAGACTTTGGCGCAGTCTCCGTAATGCGGTTCAGTACATTTACGCGGGTCATCTATATCCAATATCAATCGTTTCTGAGTCGCTCGTTAGCTGCAGCCCTCTCGATTCCACTCATTATCCTGACCTTGATGCTGGTCACTGCTGAATTGCGTTTACGCCGTAATCACACCCAGCAACACAAAGACAGTGGCGCACAACGTCCTGTTCATTTACAAGCCTTAGGTGCATGGAAATGGCCCGCATTGATTTATTGCGGCACCATTGTTTTA
>JAHDBS010000263.1:5117-6601 GCA_020630225.1 Anaerolineales bacterium
TACCCGGAATTGTGGTTGCGCTCGCATTAGCGTTCTTTGCTGTGCGCTATTCCCGCTTCTTGTATCAGTCATTACCCATGCTACTGATTGCCTACATGATTTTGTACATTCCGCAGGCAGTCGGGACACTGCGCACGTCGCTCTTACAGGTGCGAAAAAGCCTCAATGAGGCCTCTCGCAGCTTAGGATTTTCCGCCTTTCTAACATTCCTTAGAGTAACGTTCCCCCTCATTCGCTCCGGCGTATTTGCGGGAGGGGCACTGGTTTTCTTGACCGTTGTCAAGGAGCTACCTGCGACCTTACTGCTTAGCCCGCTAGGATTTCCTACGCTAGCAACACTGGTGTGGGATAACGTCTCTGAAGCCTTCTTTGCTAAAGCTGCCGCGCCCGCCTTGCTTCTAATTCTTGTGTCATCGGTGCCGATGGCTATTCTCACGCTTCGTGAACAGCGTAAATAATGTCAACAAAACCGCCAGTAATTGAATTTCGTAATGTGACCAAAACCTTCCCAAGCCGGGAGGTGACCGCAGTGCACGATGTATCGTTCGAAGTGCAGCAAGGTGATCTGGTAATTGTGATTGGCCCGTCTGGCGCTGGAAAAACCACCGTCTTACGGCTATTAGCTGGATTTGAAGAACCAGACAAAGGCGAAGTTCTTATCAATGGCAACGTTGTTGCGTCTAACCGCAAGTTAGTCCCGCCAGAGAAGCGAGGCATTGGCATGGTGTTTCAAGATTACGCCCTGTTTCCACACCTGACAGTTGCAGACAACATTGCCTTTGGCTTGCGAAAAGCATCTCGCCGCGAGAAGAAAACGCGCGTTACAGAACTCTTAGCCCTCATTGGCTTGCCAGGCATTGAAAATGCCTATCCGCACGAGCTTTCAGGCGGTCAACAGCAGCGCGTCAGCATGGCACGCGCCTTGGCCCCAAGGCCTGTGCTGCTCCTAATGGATGAACCTTTTTCGAATGTGGATGCCGAGTTGCGAACACAATTACGAGAAGAAGTGCGTGACATCCTCAAACATACGAATACCACGGCGTTGATGGTCACCCATGATCAACAAGAAGCCAGCGAAATGGCCGATTATTTAGCGATCTTGAAAGACGGTCATTTGGAACAATGGGGCACCCCGCATGACATCTACTGCAAGCCAGTCACTATGTTCATTGCAAACTTCTTTGGTGGCGGCATGCTAATTCCTGGTGTTGTCAATGGCGACATGATTGAGTCTGAACTTGGTGCCATTTCAGCCCCTAACGACGTGCAAGATGGATCTACAGTCAAGCTGTCAGTGAGATCTGAAAACATTCGACTTTCTGCCAACGACAATGGTGTCGCCACTATTTATCAGCGCCGTTATTGGGGCGGGCACTATCACTACTCCATCAAATTAGAATCCGGCATGATCCTCCAAGCAGCCCAAGGGACCAATGAACAGCCTTACAAGGTCGGTCAATGTGTGGATGTAGAAGTTGCTTTGC
>JAHDBS010000264.1:0-1647 GCA_020630225.1 Anaerolineales bacterium
GTTGGTTGGACAAGTCCAGCGCCTGGACTGCCCTTTGTTTGAGGAAGCGCTAAATTTATATCGTAACCGTCTGGGCTAAATGTAAACCCAGACCGGAACATATCTTCTGAATCAATACGTAATAAAAAGTTTGGATCGGCCAAAATAAACAGCTTTTCTTCATACGCATAGTTGTAAATTTGGCGAATAACGTCCCAAACAGACTGCTTTACATCTATCAATTCATATAAGTGAATATTGACCCCGCGGAATACGGTTCCAGAGACAAGCCCTTCATCTTTGAGGGGAATAATGTCCAATGCTTCCGAAGCGACTAATTTGCCGTTTGCATTAATAGCAGTAATCGCACGTTGAATATCGGTAGTACGGCCTGTCAGTATGAGTTGATTTTCTACGCGGTCTCGATGTTTTTCGATCGCAAATGTTGGGGCGGTGTCTTGTGCCTCACGGCGCAGAAAAATCCCAATTAGTGCTAGCAACACTAAAACCCCAATTGCAATATAAGCAACTCCCATTGCATCCTCCTAAAGATGTGGACTTTTGTATTTAATACGTGGCTTAAGGTGGGTGCCATTCTGTAATTACCTTCCCTCGAATTGGTCAGGCACCACCTTAGTTTTTATATTGCCAATCTTAACGGTATTCATACAAAATTTCCGGTCATTACTTAAAACCAAAGAAATTCCTAGCCAAACTGTATTAATTTGTACGAAATGGAGGAAAGTTTAGAGTGTACTGCCATCCCCAATTAGAATGAATGCAGCCCAAAACCAAGGATGTGAATAATGTGGATGGTGGCGTAGATATAGCTGGGCATCTCGAAGTGCAACTGCTTTTGATTGACCAGCCTGCAAGTTGTTATAAAACCGGGTCATGAGCATTTGCGTTGCGGTGTCATCAACAACCCATTGCGACAGCACAAGTGAGGCGGCACCGGCACTAAGAAATGCACGCATTAGGCCTAAGATTTCATCCCCACCTCCAATTTTTGCGCGACCCGTTTCGCAAGCACTTAGCGTCACAAGTGAGGCCTGTAAGCGCCAAGAATAAATATCTAAGGCGGTTAACAATCCATCTTCTAGGGCAATTCCTGAAAAAACTGGTTCATCCTTTCGGAAAAGCGCATGCGAAGCAATATGAACGAGCTTGGCGTCTTCCGTCTCTGCCCGGAGCCGCAAGGACTTACACGCCGCGTTTTCGAGTTTTATAGGGGCTTGCCATAAATTGGCAATGGCTGCGACTTCACGCTGTACAGCGGGCAGCCTCCCGTTTTGGGTGTGGCCAGCAATGACAACCCGCTCTGTTTCTAACGTTCCAGAACGCAAGTAATTGATACTGTCCGCCATTGGCAAGTATCGCATTTCAAAGCGATCTAGCATGTACTGAGCGCCATCATAAAGCGCATGAAATGGCACATAGTGTAACGTGCCATGCCGGACCACAATAAGCTTAGAGATTGTGTTTGGACAAGCCTCAAGAACTGGCGCTAATAATTGCGTATATAGCCGCTCAGACAGACCGTGGATATTCGGCAGCATATAGCTATGATCAGACGGACTTTGAGCAACCGACTGTAAGTTCAGATCATAGCGCTGCATCAGCGAGGCTACTTCACTGATCTCAATGTCTAGGGTGATGACATCTAAA
>JAHDBS010000264.1:1747-6570 GCA_020630225.1 Anaerolineales bacterium
TTGAGTGCAATTTGTACCGCTTGCTCATATATCTGGTGATAAGCCGCGAGATACCCTTCAACGTGTTCACTCATCACGTTGGCTTGGACTTCTTCTAAGCTGCAAATGCAACGCTCTAACCAGCGTAAAGCATCTTCAAAATCACCTAATTTAGTTGCTTTTTGAACTAAACGATCTGTTACGAGCAAACGTAATTCGGGGCGTTCATCAAAATTGACATGCTTTTGCAAAGCAAAGAGCTTGTCTTCTGCAGCTTGTAACTGGTCCGTCTTCAATAAGCAGTCAACAATCGCAATATCTACCCGCTGTTGCCAATAATGCCAATTATTTTGTTCACAAATCGTGAGCAATTCAACTGCGGTCTTTTGCGCGATTTCCGTCTGGTTCAACGCTAAGTAGCAATTAACACGCAACAATTGCGTTTGCATGAACCAAAAGACTTGCGTGTCAGGTTCAAATTCCTGATGCGAACTTAAGATTGCTAAGGCGTCTTCAAAGCGCTTGAGACCCACATAGGCTCTTGCTTGTATCACCACTGCATGTTGATGCGTGGCGGTAGCGCTATCCACATTTTTCAGAATTGCTTCCGTAATCTGAATAGCCGCGTCATACCGATGCAGCACAACTAAGCAGTCTGCTTGATCTAAACTACAGTCGTCTGTGTAGCCACCTAGGTAGTTTTTGTAATTCTCATTAGCTTCTGACAGATATTGCAACGCTTGAATGTAATTACCAGTGAGGTGATAAATCATGCCAAGATTGTGCTGCGCCACAGCAACATTGGCATATTCGTTAGTACCTACACACTTCTCTAGGATTTCCTCAAGCGTTTGGCGCGCACCGTCAAAACGGCCCATCAACAGGCTCATCCAGGCGATATTAATTTCGCTTGAAGAGAGATAGTGAGACTGGGACCCTTCCGCAAGATGCAGCTGATAGGCTTCTTGGAACATTGCCAGTGCCAATCCATACTGATGTTCCTCAGCATAGATCATGGCAAGATTATTTTTCACACGCGCAACACGCGTCCAAGCACCATGCTTCTCAAAGACCCGAATGGCTTCCTTAGCATCTTCAACAGCCTTGTCATATTGGGCTAGCTTGGAAAGTGTCCAACTCCGCGTAGCATTGATGTTGGCGATGCTTAGCTCATCAGCTTCGTAGCGTGCCCACGCAAGCGCTTCATTCTGAAAGACTAGCCCTTCATTGTGGCTACCTTCAACTAGAGAGCAAATCTGACCTATCACCTGCTGTGCGTACATGCGGTGCAGGAAACGACCCGAGATACTAGCGACCGTTTCAATTGCTTCTGAGTATGTACGTGCCAGACGCGGGTCAGACAACATTGCCTTCGCCGACTCTTCCTTTGCATGTTTGACAAAGTCATCTTGCGCACGTGCGTCTTCCGCCGAGACAAAGCGCTGCAGAATCGCAAAACGCACTGATGCATCATCAGTGGTTAACAATTCGGAGAACAAGGTTGTAAGCGACATGAATGTTTTTAGGCAGCGCATTCAATTATAGACGCTAAGCCACAAAGCAAATGTGGTTGCTCACTAATTTAAATGCAAAACGCTGCAGACAACAATGTCACTGCAGCGCTCTTTGTAACAAAACTAACTTAGTTGATTACCCGCCTGGGCTGACCCCTAATTCAGCTAGGGCGCTTTCAAATGCAGCAAATGGTTGGGCACCAATTAGAAAGCCGCCAACATCCTGATTGGAAAGTTGGAATACCGGCTGGAACGTAATGTTCTGATCCAAGCGAATGCGATCTTGAGCCGCCAGAAGCGCTTTATGCCGTTCTGTATCAATACAGGTATTGAAATCTACGGTATCTAGTCCATATTCAGCTGCCAGTTGCTTCACAGTCGTATGAATGCTGCCCCGCCATAGCCGATTATGCTCTTCAAACAAATATTCGCGGAACCCCCAAAACTCACCTTGGTCTCCAGCACACTCATTAGCAGCATGCGCAATCTCAGACCGTTCACCATGATTCAACACTGGGCTAAATACGCTTTGGACTAAGCCAGTTGCAACATATTGTGCCAGTAACTCTTGTTCAGCACCCAACACGTGGGCGCGGCAAGATGGTCACAAAAAGTCGGAGTAGTCGATGATCGTAACGGGAGCATCTGGGTTTCCAAGTGCCATACGTCCATCATCTAAGCGTGTGCTAACAGTCGTCCAATCAATGTTGGGATCAATCGTTGGAACGGGTGTATTGGTTGGGATTTCAGGGGTGTCTGTCACCGGAATAATGGTGACAGTCGGCGTAAAGGTTGGTGTTGGTGGGTCAGTTGGCTCTGCCGTAAAAGTTGCCGTTGGCACAACCACAGTTGCGGTAGGTGCTAACGTCGGTGCCGAAACAACTTCAGCTGGTTCAACGGCAGCAACAGTAATGACAACTGCCTCTGGTGCAGGTGGAGCACTACACGCAGCCAAAATCATCGGTAAAATCAGACCGAAAACAAAAGGTTTCTTCATAAAAATTTAGACGCCTTATAAATTCCAAATATTACGTTCCCAACCGAGACGCAATCGCTATGGCTTTATACAACCCGAAATCTGTACTTGAAATCGCAGCTGCCTTACGCAATGATGACATTCCGTTACATGTCTACCTAATGGAGCTTGAAGCTGAGTATCAGCGAATTGAGCCACAAATTGAGGCCATGGTGCCAGAGCCAAAGCGTTTCAACATTGTTCGGCGTAACGCTGTAAAGCAATTGCTAGGACGCTGGCCGGATCCAGCTACACGTCCACCTTTGTTTGGGGTACCACTAGGTGTGAAAGACATCATCCATGCGACTGGATGGAGAACTCGGGCTGGAACAAATTTACCTTGGGATGTTCTACAAGGAGCGCAGGCTACAGTTGTGACCCGATTGCTGGAAGCAGGAGCGCTTGTGATGGGAAAGACTGTTACAACGGAATTTGCTTGTTTCTCGCCTGGCCCAACACGTAACCCAAACAATTTAGAACATTCACCAGGCGGATCTAGTAGCGGTTCAGCAGCAGGCGTAGCAGCAGGTTTATTTCCGTTGGCGCTTGGAACTCAAACAGGCGGCTCCATTATTAGACCGGCATCTTTTTGCGGTGTCGTTGGTTTCAAAGCCAGCTTTGGCCGTATCCCACGTGATGGTGTTTTGCTGGTTTCAGAATGGTTCGACCATGTTGGTCCAATCGCAGCTGACGTAGCCAGTATTAAGCTAGTGGCAAGTTTGTTATGTGATGAATGGTCCGCAGCGACGCCAACACACCAACCAACCTATGGTATTCCCGATGGCCCCTATCTTGATTACGCGTCTCCAGCAGCACGTCAAAGTTTTGAAACCACAATTGCACAGCTCGAACAACAAGGTGCCTCTGTTGTGAGATTTTCTGCGCTCACAGACTTTGATGAAATCAATGCGCGCCATGGTCGCATTCAAGCTGGTCAACTCGCACAAGTTCATCACGATCTGTTTACACGATTTGTAACAGATTATCAACCTCCGACCGCGCAATTGATTAGAGACGGACAGGCTGTGGAATCGGAGACTATGCAAATTGACCGTAACAAGCAGCAGGATTTGCGCGTAAGCTTAGAAGCACTGTTTGGATTGCACGGCATTGATGCAATCCTTACACCGGCAACTGTGGACATAGCGCCACATGGATTAGAAAGCACCGGTGATCCTGCAATGAACGTTCCTTGGTCTCAAAGCGGATTACCAGCAATTACAATTCCAAGTCGCCGGGACCATAATAACTTGCCGTTTGGATTACAGGTTATTGGTCAATATTGGAAAGACGAATTGTTGCTTAATTGGGCTGCTCAACTCGAAATAGCGCTCAAGTCGTAACGCTGTCCTTTCATATTTTATTGACTCAATAAACTCCAGCACAAAAATTATTGGTTGTTTTCACATCTTTTGATTGTAGAATCTTATAAAGGTTAGAGCTTCTACCGAAATCTAACCAAAAATCAAGGTAAATTTGCAGTTTTTTTTGATTGAAACCAAAATCTATCTGTACGCTTACCCTATCACTATTGAGAAAAGATTGAGACGACTATAGACTGTTGCGTATGAAGAAGGTAATTGTTGTACTGGTAAGTTTAGCCTTGATGGTATTCGGCGTTGCATTTGCATTGCCAACTGCTGTAATTCCTGTCACTGGGCTCCCCGCAAGCGAAGCACCCAACGCGGTTGCTCCGGTAAATCTCCCGGCTCCCATTGAACCCTATGAAGCATTTGTTACGCGCGTCATGGATGGCACGCCAACTGTTCGTGGTGTTTATGTAGATGGACTATTTGCACTAGATGTTGTTCAGCAAAGCTTTGGCGGACCTGGTTACGTTGACGCGAACGTAGGAACTGCAACCCAGTTTGAATATGCAAGCTATTTTGATGTCATCGGCTTGCTAGCGCATAACTACCTTTCCGGGGCCGAATTCTTCAAACTGACGCTTGGGACACAAATCAAAGTGGTATATGGCAATGGCTATGTACAAACTTATGTTGTGGATGAAATTCAACACTACCAAGCCATCAATTCACAAGACAGCCGTTCACCATTGGTAGACCTCTTTACTGGCGTTGTTTTAGACGCATCAAGCGTCTTCCAACGACATTACATGGGAAATCACAAAGTCACTTTCCAAACCTGCATTGAACACGCTGGAGATCCTTACTGGGGTCGCGCATTCATCAGCGCTTCACCGCTTGTAGAACCTGCGCCAGCAATGGCAACTCAATAATATTGTCGCAATCGCTGAACTTTCAGCGTTCACCATCTTCAAAAAACGAGATTGCTTTAGAGCAATCTCGTTTTTT
>JAHDBS010000265.1 GCA_020630225.1 Anaerolineales bacterium
GGGCAGCCGGGGTAGTGATAGATTTTTTCCCCTTTGCTATTGACGTTCCCTTTGATGCAAGCGTCAGCATCGCAGGTGTAGCCTACATCGTTGCCGCTTAGGACGCCTTTACTCGTAAACGCATTTTCCTGATGACAATTCAAATTTGCCTCAATTGCGGCTGCTTCAAGCGAATCCAAATAATTATGCTGGTTGGTGTCAGGCGCGTAAGCTGTCGCAATGGCAAACCCTTCTGCGACCAATACGGCGTTGACAAAGGTGTCACCGACATACACATAGCGTAATAGCCTTCCATGTCGGTCGGTATCGCTAACATCTGACACGAGCTGAACGGTTTGGTTCAAAACCAGTTCTGCATTGCGCTCAGTGGCTGTCGCATAACAAGGATCGCTGCGTTCGGGCGTATCTACCCCGACATAGCGCACCCGAAAGGTCTGACCGCCAATGAGCACATCAATGGTGTCACCATCAATCACATCGACAACAGTGCCAATGTCACCATCGGTGTTAGGTTGTGTGGTTGGCATTGGTACAGCGGAACAGGCGGTCATCAGGACTGTGATGACAATGAGCAGGGGGGTAAACGTGGAGTGGGTTAGTCTCAATGGGTTCATGAAAAGGCAGAAAGTGTATGTTAAGCAAAAAACGCCGCAAAGGTGCGACGTTTTTGTGTGAGCCTGGAGGGATTCGAACCCCCGACAAAGTGATTAAGAGTCACCTGCTCTGCCAACTGAGCTACAGGCCCGTAATTTGTTGATCATATTATAACTGTTGAATTCTTTTTTTGTCCAAAGAATGACAATTTTGTGTTGATCTCTGTCTGACGAAGTTCCAAGGCAAAGAAAATGGGGGATGTGACTTTGTCATATTTTTTTATTACACTAGAGGCATGTGGCATTGGACGGATGAGAATAAGCTAGAAGCATGAAATATATCATCGTCAGGAGTGAACATTAATGGCGCAGATCAGGATACTGTTGGTAGACGACCATCGGCTTTGGCGGGTTGGCATTCGCACGCTCATTGAGCGCAACCGCATGTTTGCAATTTCAGCAGAGGCCAGTTCAGGCGCAGAAGCATTGGAACAGGCGAAAATTGTGCAACCCGATGTAATTTTGTTGGATGTCAACTTGCCTGGGCAAGACGGAATTTCAGTCTGTAAAGATCTGTTGTTACAAAATCCGTTTCATCGGGTGCTGATGCTAACGGGTAGCGCCGACAAAAACTTTGTAATTGACGCAATTATTGCGGGTGCAAAAGGTTACATTTTGAAGGATGCTGATCCAAAAGCGCTGCTCAACGCTGTCAAATGTGTCTATGAAGATGGCAACTACATTGACCCTGAACTTACGCCGTTGTTATTTGGACAAATCAGGGCGCGCATTATGCCTTCCATTTTTGACGACCTGACACCATCTGAAAAGCAAGTGCTGGGATGTATGGTCAAAGGCCATACGAACAAGGCTATTGCCAATGAATTAGGGCTTAGTCCCGGTACAGTGCGTAATTACGTTAGCTCTATTTGTAAAAAATTGAATGTCAATAACCGCGTGGAAGCCGCTAACTTGGCGCTGCGAGAGCGTTTTGTGCAGCCAAACTGAGTAAACGGTAGAGATGCCGCTGCTTATAAGGTGGCATAGTAAATCTGTCATAGTGATTTTGTGACACGATGCACGTGTTCTCGTGACAAACTCTGTAATGGAACTCTAACGACTTAGCTATGCTTAGGTGTGTAAACAACTCCTTCTTTTCCTCAGTAGTGCCTCGCATTTGCGAGGCATTTCTGTGTAATGACATTGCGTAGCCCCAGGTCCGGATAAGGCTCAAAACTGCTGGGTTCCACATAACGGTTTGAGGATGCAAATTTAGCAAATGAAACGAATTTGCGCGAAGTCTAGTAAAAAAAAATCGTTGAATTCGTGTAAAGGAAGTCACCTTGAAACACGAACTTCTCAAGTTTGTTATCCAGAATTCAGGTTGTGTAATGAAAAGACATGGCAATGTCATATTTACAGGTGACAGTTTCGGTACATAGTAGACGGTAGAAAGCATATAAAGGATATATGACCACGCAAGTACAAGTAACCAATACAAATTTTCTTGTCGTCGAAGACAATCCCTATGATTTGCACGCCTTAAACCGCAGCTTGAAACGTAATTTTGCGGACTGGACCGTCTACGGTGCCAGTTCTTTGCATCATATGGAAAATGTCATTGCGCATACATTTCCAGCCATCGGTATTGTGGACTATCACCTACCAGATGCAAATGGCTTGGAAGTTATTGACACCATCAAACAAACCTTAGGCGAGATCCCTGTGATTGTGGTGACTGGGGGCATTGAGGCCACTGAAGCAGCTAAGGCGCTGAAGTTAGGGGCGTTTGACTATGTCGAAAAGGATAACGACGGTATCTATTTGCAAAAGATTACCGAAAGCGTACAAGCGATTTTGGCACAGCCGCAATATGTGCAGTTGGCGGCTGATCAATATCGGGAATTGTTGTTTTCCAATGCCTTACTAGTGCATCGCAACATGCCATTGGCCTTGGCTGAAAAAAGCCGCACGATTATTGAAACCATTTGTCAGCATTATCCACAGCACCGAGGTGGTGTTTTATACCGTTATGAATCTAACGGCGCGCGGCGGATGGTATCGGCCTATAGTGCTACAGACTTGCAATCAACAGATTGTCTAACACCCTATCGGATTGAATTCACGTTGGACGGTGTTCATGCAGGGCAGTTAGTTTTGTTCAAGCCGCAGGATGCACAATCGCTTAGTAAGCAAAATTTTGAAATAGTGCAGCGTGAATTTTCCAATTTGCTACAACAGGCTGCTGATATTGAAGAATTACAAAAACGGGCTAGTCATGACGCGCTCACTGGGGCATTAAACCGGCATATGTTGTTACCACGTTTAGATGTGGAGCTATCGCGAACGCGGCGGACTGACAATCCGCTAAGCGTGCTAATGCTAGACATTGACCACTTTAAGTCTGTAAATGACCGTTTTGGGCATGTGGTGGGGGACCGTGTCTTGACAGAGTTTGCCGCTGTTGTGCGTGAAAACTTGCGCATCGCCGATACATTTGTGCGCTACGGCGGTGAAGAATTTGTAGTGTTGTTGCCTGAAACAGAGGGCACGCACGCCGCAATGATAGCCGAACGGATTAGACGAGCTGTTGAAGCGTACACGTTTGAGACAAATGTGCCGCATCCGTTTTCTGTGACAGTTAGTATTGGCTACGTCACGTCTTTAGAAGGCAATGACCCGCCTATGCGTCTAATTGCTGCGGCTGACTCAGCTTTGTATGCGGCAAAGTCTGATGGGCGCAATCAAATTAAGCTAGGTGAGGTGTGTTTGTAATTAGGAATTGTGACAATTAGCCTACAGAAGGCTAGTAAAATTCGTGGCTGTAATTGGGCGGGAGAGGCCTACACCATGAATCTGTATGAACAAATTGTTGAAAAACAAACGGAACTTATTTGCCGTTTTTTGCCCGACGGCACGTTGACGTATGTCAACCAGGCATATTGCGATTACTTCAATAAGAAGCGTTCTGACTTAGTCGGCAAAAGCTTTATGCCTATGATCCCGGAAGAGGATCAGCCAAAAGCTGCTGCGAATTTAGCAGGCATTACGCCGGAAAACCCGGTGTCATCAGTACAACATCGCGTTATCTTAGACAATGGCGACGTGCGGTGGCAAGAGTGGACGGACACGTTTTTGTATGACGAAAACGACAATTTCATTGAAGGGCAGGCCGTTGGACGCGACATTACGGAACAAAAAGAGCTTGAATTGGCTCTGGTTGACACGACACAGCTTTTTGAAGCTTTTTACAACGATGCGCCGTTGATGATGGCAATTGTTGGCTTTGATGGCTCTGCGACGCGTATGAATACACGTATTTGTGACGTACTGGGTTACACGCCGTCTGAAATGAAGACAGTCACCTTAGAAGCGCGCTACGTGGCAGAAGATCTGTTGAAGCGAAATGCAATTTGGGGTGAACTTGTAGAACAGGGTGGTGCGCAAACCTGTGAATTACGGATGCTCACCAAAGCCGGTGACATTCGTTTGACAGAGTGGCGCTTTACTGCGGACCAAAGTAGCCAGCGAATTTACTGCATTGGCGAAGATGTTACCGAGCAGCGCGCCATGCAAACGCAAATTCGGATGCAAGATTTGCAGTTTAGGCAAATTGTTGAGGCCATGCCAGATGCAATTGTGTATGCAAATCCGGAGCGCAATATAATGTTGGTGAATCCAAGCTTTACGCGGATTTTTGGCTATGCGCCAGATGATGTGCTGGGCTTGCCGACTCAGGTGCTTTATACCGACCCAGAAGCATTTATAAAGACAGGTGCCCAGCGGTTCAACCCGACCAGCGCGGTAAATTATGACGCAGTCCCTATTGAGTTTAGGCGCAAAAGCGGTGAAGACTTTCTAGGGGAAATGATCGGGGTGCGCATTATGGATGCGGACGGCAGCGTCATTGGCTATCTGGGCATTATCCGTGATATTACGAAGCGTGTGCGCTTGCAGCAAGAGTTGCAAGACTTGAATGATCAGCTAGAACTGCGTGTTGAGGATCGCACGCAAGAAATCCGCGACTTGGTACATAAGATTACCCATGACTTTCGGGCTCCAATTCGCGCCATCAACAACTATGTATCCTTCATTGAAGAGGATTACAGCGCTGAGCTAGACGAAACCGGCATTAGCTTTTTGACAGCTATTCGTGAAAACACGAGCTATGTCGGCAGTTTGGTCCAGGATTTACTGGACTATTACAAAATTCGTTACAACCAAAGCTATACGTTTGCGCCTGTGAATTTGCAGCAACAGATTAGTGCCATTGTGCGTCGGTCTGACTCAAATACGTTAGGAACCATCACAGTAGCAGAACAGTGGCCGAGCGTATATGCGAATGCAAGTTTATTGGGCCAAGCACTTAGTAATTTGTTGGATAACGCTGTGAAATATAAAGCAGCTGGCCGACCAGTCGAAGTAACTATTCGTCCGCAAAATACGGATACCCATTGGGGCATTCAAGTGGCAGACAATGGAATTGGCATTGCAGAACAGTATTTAGAGAAAATTTTTGGGAAGTTTGAGCGACTACATACCCAACAAGAATATGATGGAACTGGCATCGGCTTGGCAATTGTGCAGTCGGTTGCAGATGTTCATGGCGGGAAAGTTGACGTGGCGTCTAAGCTCGGGGAGGGCAGCACCTTTACGCTCTATCTCAGTAAGGATCTAAAATAAAATGGACAGTGCGGTCGAAGTTTTACTAGTTGAAGACAATGCGAATGACGTATTGTTTATGCAGCGTGCCTGGCGTCGTAGCCAGATTCCGAACCCTTTGCGGGTGGTGAGCAATGGCGCGGAGTGTCTTGAGTATTTACAAAAAAGTACGCGGGACACCCTAGGGCTCATTCTGATGGACATTGACATGCCGCGTATGAATGGGCTTGAGTGTCTGGAACAAATTCGGGCTAATGATGATTACGACCATTTACCGGTTGTGATGCTTAGCGGCAGCCAGAAAAACCACACGGTTAGTCAAAGTTACAAAATTGGGTGTAATTCATTTATTGAAAAACCCAGTGATTATGCTGAGCTACAGCAAACAGTGAAGCTTATTCACACATACTGGAAGCATAATCGGCTTCCAATCGAGTAATTCTTAAGCACGTCGTCCGCCCGTCTTAGAAAATAAGATCGACAAAACGTCGCAAAGCGATATACCATAGCAATGATCTAGTTTGTAATCCATGCAGGCTAGATCATTTTTTGATTCTATGTGCAACATAGAGACGTCTTTACAGAACTGATGTGGAGACTATTTGAACGCAGCGTGTATCAATGTCGGATTTAGTTCTACATACCCTAAAAATGTTGAGCGGTATTCAATGAAAAAGATTTTGTTTTCTGTTCTGCTGGCACTTGTGGGCGCACTGGTAGTCTTTTTCTCTATTTGGGAATTGTCCGTTGTGCTGACAACACCAGAGTGGGCAACGACAAGCGGCAGCATTATTGACTCAGACGTGCGGTATTCGCGTAAGAAGTATTCAAACCGCGACTATCTCCTACATGTGAAATATGAGTATGTTGTAGCGGGCGTCACCTACACCTCACAACGGAAGACGATTGGCACAGACAATGACAACTGGCGTGGCACAGAAGCAGCACTAGAAGCCGTCAGATCTCAGTCCTATGAAGTTGGGACAACCGTAGATGTGTACTATCAACCGCAAAATCCGAACTATGCAGTTCTTTCGACAGAGTACAGCTTACTGTCAATGCTCGGCTGGCTGCTAGGTGGATTGATAATAATCGGCATGGGTGGCGTGCTGTTGTTTCAAGACTAGGCCGCATAAAACCGCACAGATTCGCACACTTTTTGAAAAAAAGCCCCAAATTTGCCCAATTCGGGCAAATATTTGAAGCTTTAGCTACTAAACTTTAGTTGGCTCTTTGGCTGGCGGTGTGGCTCTCCCGCTTGACTGCTGTAATGGCAGGTACATCGTCAGCTTTTTTTCTTCTG
>JAHDBS010000266.1 GCA_020630225.1 Anaerolineales bacterium
CGCATTGGGTTTTCAACACCATATTCAACAGCAACATTCAATGACTTGATGTCACTATTGAGGCGTTCTAACAAGTTGGCGTCCAATTCTTCTGACACCATGGAAGCAGGTGGTGCATTAGTACAGAAACGTTCGGCTGCACAGCGTGCCAAATTATCTAGGTCCAAAGTCGCTTGGCTCATGTACCACCACAAGCTTGCGGGTGGCTCTGAACCACGACTACGGGCTTGCAAGACTTGGTCAATCAATACCGCTGCGCCCAAATCATATGCAGCAATCGCCTCTGGTTTGTCACCCTGCGCCAAGTACATAAGTCCTAGGTTGTAATGCAGTGCAACTTGCGTTGGCTCAATTTCAATTGCTTTCTGAGTAGCATCAATGGCGCTTTCAAGATTGCCTTCAATGTAATAAGCCCAGCCTAAATTCCACAACAAGTTTGTGTCACCACGGCCTGCTAGCTGCGCAGATTCATAGTCAACAACTGCCGCTGCATAATTATGTAGATTTTCATACGTTTTCGCCCGCGCATAATATGCATCAGCGTAATCTGGTGCGAGCTTCAGCGCTTGGTCAAAGGCAACTACCGCCGGCTGGTGCTGATCGGAATGTTTGAGACCAACGCCACGCGCATACGCTTCCATTGCCTCCTGTGGTAATACCTCAATTGGCTCTATCATGACGAGACCGCTCCAAACGAGCGTAACTGCTGACAATCCAGTCCCAATTGCCACAAACCAATAGCCAATGCGCTCAGACACAGTCGTGGAAAGCCCATAAAGAAATAGGGTTACTGTCAACAGGGTTAGCTGTGTGACGTAGCGCTGCGCTTTTTCATCCCAAGAGTCGCTAATTTTGAAGGCTTGCTCAAATTGCTCAGTCAACAAGACTGACTCAACTAAGTAAATTTCACTCTCATAAGCATTGACATCTGGAATCTGGTTTGCAGACGGATCAAAGTAATCGGCACTGAGCAATGGGCTTAGGCCACCTACATAGTCACGCGCATCTGTATACGTTTGCGCCACCTCGCCATCTGCGGAGAGAAAGGCCATTGTGTCCATTTCTAGCCACAATTTGTAGGCATCATTCAAAGCATAACCAACATTGATCTCACCGCGGGTGCGAACGCCAACAGCTTCAAGTGCGAAGCGTTGCGCATCACGC
The DNA here is from genome assembly GCA_020630225.1 of Anaerolineales bacterium. GTDB lineage: Bacteria > Chloroflexota > Anaerolineae > Anaerolineales > UBA6668 > JAHDIM01. The sequence continues at coordinate 1,165 of JAHDBS010000266.1, forward strand.
AGTGCCATGTCAGAACGTTTGCCAGCATCGGCCTGCAAATACGCCACAATGGATGCAAAAATTGCCACCATTGCGATGAGCAGAGCCACTAACCGCTCAAACGGCTCACCAGAAAATAAAGGAATACGTTCGTTTTTCATTAGTCTTAGCTTTGTAATTCGATAAGTAAAGCGGCCAACACTGTGACCAATAACAGTACAGTTCCAATACTGCCTAAGGTGTATCGCAAACGGCGACGCTCGTGATAGATCCCCTCAGCACTGGTGTAAAAGAATAAAGACATGGTGAGCAAGATAAAAATGCCCGTTAGCTGGCTTGCCTTATCTCTCAGCAAGTCAGCTTCCATAAAGTGTGGCATTGCATTTAGGTCACGGTCTTGGCTGGCTTGCGCCCACAATTCCCCTAATTGACGTTCAATGGCATAACTTCCATCCCGATTGAGATAGCGGCGTGGGAAGAAGATTTGGCTTGTCGCTGCTGACCCTTCTGCAATTTCACTCGCAGAGGCATCCACCAACTCTGACTGCAGATCACTGTATACAGAATATTGCGTGTATGCGCGGTAGTGTCGAAAAAGGTCAACATCATTGCTAATTTGCGTTTCTTCTGCGGCTAGCACAGCTTGCATTCCAGCAAAGTCTGCATCGGTCGCCGCTTCTGTCGTTAGCGCAATTCGCCAAGCAACTAAGGCCCCAATAAGGGTCACTGCCGCGATCATGATTGCCATTAGCGTTTGGAAGTGACTACCATGCTCGTCTTTAGGCAGCACAATTAGGCTACGGGTTTGTCGTTTTATCGTCATAAGTTTCAGTTGCTCTAATTCGAATTCGGCGATGATGAAATCGTTTCTACGTTGGAGACAGAGTCATTGGTGTCACCGGCCCCAAACGTTGTGTCAGCGCCGCTACCGCCATCAATGACATCAACACCTGATCCATTACCGCTGCCTGAGTCACCATAGATTTTGTCGTCACCTTCTCCAGCATCAAGAACATCGCTGCCGGTTCCACTTTCGGTAATACTGTCACCATAGATATCGTCATTCCCAGGGCCTGCATAAATTGTGTCTGCCCCTGAACCGCTACAGAATGCACAGTCCCCGACGAGAACATCATTCCCGTCATAACCGTAAATAATGTCGTTACCACCGCCACCAATGATGTAGTTATTCGCGTCATTGCCAAAAATACATTCATCGGCGTCAGAGCCCCAGTAGTAGTTGTCTGCATCGACTTCTATGTCGAATGGGCCGTTATAAGGTGAATTGCGCAGCTTGATGACGGTACAAGGCATAGCCGTTGGCGTCGGAGTATTCGTTGCAGTCGCTGTGGCAGTTGCTGTTGCGGTCGCTGTACTCGTGGCTGTAGCAGTTGCAGTTGCCGTATTGGTCGCGGTTGCTGTGTTAGTCGCTGTAGCAGCAGTTGTCGCGGTTGAGGTCGCTGTATTTGTCGCCGTTGCAACACTAGTCGCTGTGGCAGTGCTTGTACTAGTCGCTGTGGCTGGTAGAACAACCGTTGCTGTAGCAGTATTGGTGGCTGTCGCAGTACTCGTACTAGTGCTAGTCGCAGTATGCGTAGCCGTAGGCACTAAAGTGTTTGTTGGCACCTGCGTGTTTGTTGCTGCTGGCACTGGTGTATTTGTTGACGCTGGCGCAGGTGTGTTAGCAGGCGCGGTTGTGCTTGTCGGCGCAGGCACTTCAGTATTGATGGGTGCTGGCACTTGTGTATTGGTGGGCACCGCAGCTACCGTTGTTGGCACTGTAGTTGGTAAGACAGGGACAACCGTATTTACTGGCGCATCTTGCACGACAACAATTGGTGCAGCCGTTGGCACAATTGCTGTAGGCTCAATTACCACAACAGTTGGTTGAACCAACACAGGCGCTGCCTGTGCAACGATATCTGGCGTAGTAGAGCCTGAGACTGGAATAGGGATAGCACTGCCTAGTTCGCTTGTGACAGCGCTAACATCTTCAGCCGAAAGACCAAGGTCGCTAAGCGTCTCAATTACGGTTCCACTTTCAACATCTAATTCATCTAACGTTGCGGCGATGAGATCTACGTCGAAACCAGAGGTACTCAAGAATTCGCCGAGATCCTCATTAGAAGCGGCTTGAAATTCCATTTCAATGAGTAGGTCGTCTACCATCTTGAGTTGCGTTAGCTCGCTTTCGACTTCAGCTAGCTCAGCATCGGAAAGGCCAAACGCGTCGACGAGACTTGATTGCTGGTCAGTATCTAAGTTTTGCTCTGCAATGAGCTCTGCTAACTCTGCAATTGGCAGGTCAAGCTGTTGCACAAATCCCACCATTTCTTGATCAGTCAAAGCTAGTCCGTCTAAGCCATATAAGACTTCGCCAACGTCGCTGCCATCAAGCGGCAAATTAGCAACACCATCTAACAATTGAAATACTTGATCATCTGCTAAGAAATCATCTATCTGCCCAAATGCTGAAATCACGTCGCTAGCAGATCCTTGCGACTGAATAACGCTTGACAATGGCTGTGGCGCAAGTCCTCCAACAGGAGACACACCGTCCCAGTTAGCGAGGTCAAGGGCTTGTGGAGCACCTTGGCTTAATTGCACTTCATTGGTGGCAAACACTTGACTACCTTCAGCAGAAACGTTTGCAGCAACCAAGAACATATTGCTTGTGTCAACATTGTCACCACTGAGATTGAACGTTCCCGTTGCTGGGTCTACGCTCATTTGCATGGTGCTATTGGCAGGCATAGACGCACCACCAAGACTGAATGTTTGCGTCTTTTGAGTATCCGTAACCCCTAGCTTCAGCACAGGTGCCTGTTGCCCTGAAACCGTCATATCAGCAGCCTGCAAGACCGGATCAACATCAATTGTTGACACACCATTGGGCTGAATAGACAGCTGATCAACAGCGATGTTCATGTCAGGGCCAATGTAACGCAAGTCAACATCTGCCGTTGTGCCGTCAGCGCGTGCACTTACTTGAATATTGACTTTTTCGCCCGGTGGCAAAATCAACAAAGGCTCAACATTGCTGAACATGTTGCTGCGAAGTGGAACAACTACAGCCCCAGGAATTTCATTGACATAGCCTTCGCCTGGAACAAAGCCAAGGCGTTGGCCAGCGTCGTTTGTCGCAAGCACATTGCCACTTTCACCACTTAGATGAAGCAGCGCTTGGTTAGCCCCCATCTGCGGTGCAGACTGGCGTGCTAATACCCCACTTGTAGCTGCTGTTTGGGCAGCTTCTGTACAAAACGGACAAGTAAATTCTTGGTCATAAGCCGACAATGGGACAAACATCAACGACTGCGTTCGATCATCCCCCGTCCATGCTTTTGGATCATCATCCGGGTGTGATGCAGCTAATGAGTAAGCCCAAGTATTCTCAATTAGGTCAACCTCTACATATAAGAGTTGACCCGGCCAGTTGTTGTCATAGACAGGAATACGTGCCAACCCGCTACCTAGGTCTTCCACGCCAAAAGCCAGCATAGAATGCCCACCGCCTTCGCGATGGAAAATACCAAGGTCAACTGGCTCACTCAACTCTGAAAGGCGCGCAACAACATCTCTAGGCGAGCCTGAAACAGTTGCATTAATAATTTCTGGTGTTGTTTGCAAGACCCATTCACGCGCAATGCGCTGCATGACAGCAGGGTTTTGTGAAATATCAAAGGTGGTAATACCGTTAGTTTCAAATGACGCTGCGGTGAGCTGCCCTGTTGCCAGTCGATGGCTCAGTACTGTGAACCCGACGCAGTGCCCAGCACCCATCGCCTGATTCATCTGATCAATCCACAATTGGGTAGTGGGGCTTGCGACGCACTCACCATCGCGAACTTGCGCACAGACTTGGTCACCGAACAAGTCATGAACTTGCGCAACATTTAGGTTCCCTTCTGGAAAGCGTGATCCGTAATTCTGAAACTGAAATCCGTCATAGTCTGACAAAAAGCCAGTATTGAATTCAAGTAGTTGAAAAGACGAAAAAGCAAGCCCTTGAATTTCAGATCGATTATTAGCAACTGCATTCAAATAGTCGTTGCTGTTGCGTCCTGAAGTAGACGTGCTCGAAATTTGTGAAGAAAGGCCAAAAACAATGACCAGAAGGAAAGCGCCCAACAACACCAAATAGAACAACATATATCGGGTGAGGGCTTTGTTATAGCGCGAGTTAGAGTTATCGAATGCCATTACGTGATCGGTTCTATTACCAAGATCTACCTGCGCTCCACGTTTCCGAGGAGCAAATTCAAAACCATTCAAGCGCTGCAGTTACCATCTCAAAACATAAAAAATAGCAGCGCACTCAGCAAATATTTCGTGAGCGTAAGTATCGTAGCACTACGGCGAGACCGAGCGCATTTAGATTTCTTGGCCGTTTTGTTAATTGTTTGAGCGCTCTAACCGCTTTTTAATTAATTGCGCCAAATATTTAGCAAACAAAGTAAAACAGCGTGCAGTTAGCTGAAATTTATAGCGATCTACTAAAGAGAGCTTAGCAGTCTGAGGACTTATGGAAGGGAGCGCAATCGCAGGTAGTGATGCGACTCAATGAGGAGAATAATCGATAAGAGTTGCTGATTTGTGTCAACCAGCAACGACTAAATCAACGAACGAATGACTTTGATCTACGCCTAGACGCGTAAAGACCTCTAGGCGTATGATGCACTAAATCTATTGCAACGCGTTGCGGTACAACTGCACATACTCTTGCGCAGACTGCGTCCAAGAAAAGTCTTGCTGCATGCCGCGTTGCTGAATGCCAGCCCAAATCAACGGCGCTTTATAGGTGTCAAGCGCCTGTTGAATGGCTTCAGCAAAGCCGTCTGAGGTGTAGTCAGTGAAGGTAAAACCAGTGCTGCTTTTTGGCATCCGACGATGATCCACCACTGTATCGCGCAAGCCACCAACGGCCCGCACAACGGGCACCACACCATAGCGCATGGCAATCAGTTGCCCCAAGCCACAAGGCTCATAGCGTGAAGGCATCAGGAACATATCGCTGCCCGCATAAATGCGGCGTGCCAACCCACCATCAAAGCGAATGTTGATACTGACTTTGTCAGGAAATGCAATCTTCAGTGACCACAGTTCGGTTTCAATTTCTTTATGCCCAGTCCCTAATAACGCCAATTGCACATCATTTTCAGCCAAGATTTTATGCATGGTTGGCGCAAACAGATCAAACCCTTTTTGATGATCCAAGCGTGAGACCACGCCCATCAGCGGCACATCTTTCTCTGGTAAGCCCAACTCAGCGCGCAAGGCTTTCTTAGCGCTTGTTTTACCGTCTAACTGTGTCAGATCAAATGAACTATGGATTGCAGCGTCTGTGGCCGGATTCCACGCGTCGTAATCCAGACCATTCACAATGCCGCT
>JAHDBS010000267.1 GCA_020630225.1 Anaerolineales bacterium
CGCGTAGCCAAGCTTCCAGATCAGTTTTGGTGTTATTCATATAATCACATCATGCTTCGGAAATGGATCTTGCCTATTACTGCTTTATTGCTGCTTACAGCTTGCGCTCAATTTGACACCGCCTTGGAAAAAGGAGCGGCATCACAACCGCCCCAACCAACACCAACAGTAACATCAGTCGACATAGACCTCAGGCAAGTTCCTTTAGTTGATCAGTCTAAGCACAGCGTACCGCTTGCCAGCATTCAGTTCGACACATTCCGCGGGGACTTTGTGCCACTGCCAGAAGCTGACGAGACGTTAGTTCGACGGCTACAAGATGCCATTCCGCCAATTTATGCGCCAAAATTCGAAACGGTAGTAGAAGCTGACAGATGGATGTTCAACAATGATTTTGTTGTGGGATACGTTGACGGTGACGAAGCCTACGCCTATCCGTTCAAGATTATGAACTTCCATGAAATTGCAGCACACACTGTCAATGGACGGCCCATACTGGCCACCTATTGACCATTGTGTCGCAGCGGCATCGTGTATGCCGCAGATGTAGATGGCGAAACGCTAACCTTTGGGAATACTAGTGCCCTGTTAGATGCAGACATGGTCATGTTTGACCATCAGACCGGGTCATATTGGTATCAGGTCAGTGGTGCCGCAATTGTGGGAGAGCTCACTGGCAAACAGCTTGAATTGCTTCCTTCCATCACAACAGATTGGCAGACATGGGTTGCTGAATATCCAAATAGTTTCGTGCTCTCACAAGATACTGGATACAATCGCAATTACCGCACCGATCAATTCTCAGGACTTGGCGCCCGTATCAATCGGTCTGGCATTCCATTTCTTGTCAACGACAACGCTAATGATGTGCGACTTCGCCCCGGTGACATTGTTGTGGCAATTGAAGTTGATGGGAATCAGCGTGGCTATCCAGTAGAAAACATTGGCACAGCGGTTGTCAATGAAACAGTTGCTACTACATCTGTAGTTGTTTTTAGCAATGCAGAAAATTTCACAGCAACAGTCTACTCTCCCATCGTCGATGGTCAAGCACTGACATTTACATATAAAGACGGTGCCTATCGGGATATCCAAACTAATTCGACATGGTCGCTCAGCGGGATTGCGATTGACGGCGAATTGACTGGCATGCAGTTAGATGCATTCCCCTCACGATCAGCCTTTTGGTTCTCCATAGCAGCAACATATCCAGATGTGACCCTCTACGGTGTAGATGAGTAATTGACTTTGTAAGCTGCAATTAAGCGATGGTCTACGGCGCTAGAGAGTGAGACAATCTTTCCGATACCTAGCCAATACCATTGTTGAGTAACTTACCAATGACCATCTATTTGAAAATTGCTGACGAAATCTTTGTAGACCATCCAGACGTATTGTTGGGCGTTGTAATTGCCCACAACATTGACAACTCAGTTGACAACCCTGAAATTGCCACATTATTGCGAACTGAAGAAGCAGCTTTACCCGCAAAAATGGGTGCTGGGCCTGTCTCGCAACATCCCAAAATTGCGCCATGGCGTGAGGCCTATCGAAAATTTGGCGCAAAGCCCAAGAAATATACATCTTCAATTGAAAACTTGACCAAGCGAGTTCTCAAAGGGCATGAGGTTGGTCATATTAACAATCTCGTTGCACTTTACAACGTTGTTTCACTGAAGCATGTTGTGCCGGTGGGCGGTGAAAATTTAGATGCAGTTGAAGGTGACGTGATTCTTCGTGTTGCTGGCGAAGAGGAACCTGCAGTCCAAATGCTTGGTGAATCAGATGCGCGTCCACCGTATCCGCGTGAAATTATTTATGCAGACAACGTTGGCGCAATTTGCAGACGTTGGAATTGGAAGGAAGCCGATCGCACGAAACTAACCCATGACACCAAGAATGCATTTCTGGTTATAGAGGCAATTCCGCCGTTCTCAAGAGCAGAGCTCAACGCTGCCGTTGATGAGCTTGCTACACTGGTCAAGACGTATTGTGGCGGCAATGTTACGCACGCCATCTTAGATGCAGACACACCATGCATACAGCTATCTGAGATAGCGTAAGTTATTAACCCAAAAGCGAGTTGCCAGAGGTAAGTTATCTCTAACAACTCGCTTGATTATTTAAGGAATTGACGAAGCAGATTCAGGCTTATGCAACCTCAATAGTGTGCGTCCAGCCATACGGATCTGCAATGCGTCCATACTGAATGTCTGTCAATGTGGTGTAGAGGTTCGTTGCGACTGGCCCAACGCCACCAGCACCGACAACCAAATCCTTGCCTTTCCAGCCAAATTTATCAACTGGCGCAATAACCGCTGCGGTTCCCATACCAAATGCTTCAGTCACATCACCCGTTTCCAAGCCTTTCACAATATCATTGATATCGATGCGCTCTTCACTGACGGTATAGCCCAAGTCTGGTGCCATTTCGAGCACAGACTTACGCGTAATCCCTGGCAAAATGCTACCTGACAGCTTTGGTGTCACAATGTGCTTGCCATTCATTACAAATGCAATGTTCATTGCACCAACTTCTTCAATGTACTTGCGTTCAATGCCATCTAAATACAAAACTTGATGGTAGCCCTTGTCATAAACTTGTTGGGCAACATAAATCGCAGCAGCGTAGTTACCGCCCATTTTGACGCTACCAGTCCCACCAGGCACCGCGCGTACAAATTCATCTGAAATATAAACAGACACTGGATTGAAGCCATCGACAAAGTATGCGCCACTTGGGCTAAGGATTACAAAGTGCAAGTAGCTACCACCAGGCTTTAGACCTAAGCGTGGCGCTGTTGCAATCATAGTAGGGCGAATGTAGAGGGATTGGCCGGCCCCATTTGGTACCCAGCGATTTTCCAACTCAACCAATTTACGAATCGCTTCAAAGTGATGTTCAATATCAACTTCTGGCATCACTGCGCGCCGTGCAGACTGATTAAAGCGCTTGCAGTTTTCAATTGTGCGGAATAAGTTGATGTTTCCATCTGGGCGACGGTAAGCCTTGGTCCCTTCAAAGAATTCCTGAGCATAATGGAAAACCGAGGTGGATGGATCCAATGACAACGGGCCGTAAGGTTCAATTTTGGCGTCTCCCCAACCATTAGCTTCGGTCCATTCATGTGTATACATGCGGTCTGTAAAGATCTGACCGAAGGGAAGGGCGGCATCGGGATCTGGTAGTGGCTTAAGCTTGTCGTCTGGCAATGGCAGCACAGTGATTGACATAATTCCTCCAAACAGATTGTGACTAAACCAGTCAAAATCATCAATGTAAATCTAGTTGCCCTATTATAAATAGGTGCAGGATTAGCTCAAAACATAGTGTGTATCAATAATGAACAGTAGTGTTACAATGTGATACATGACAGTCAATAGCGTCGCGCATACAATCAAACTTATAGAGACATTGTCCGCAAAACCAGGCCAATCTGTCACTGAGCTAAGCTACACCGTGGGCATCCCTCGTGCCACTGTTTACCGCTTGCTAGACACCTTACAAGAGGGCGGCATCGTACAGCGCGATGGAAAAAACTATCGCCTAAGCCTTCGGCTCTATTCACTTGGGTTAGCCGCACTAGGGAGCAAAAATCTGCAAGCAATTGCCACACCTTTGCTCCAAACGATTGTAGATAGCACCCAAGAAACCGCCCATTTCTCATTACTGGACGGCAATCGCGTGCATTACATAGCCAAGGCTGAATCGCCACAGGCAATCCGCATGATTTCTTATATCGGGTGGCGCAGCCCGCTCTATTCTTCGGCCTGCGGAAAAGCTATCCTATCTGTTGCCAGCACGGAATTTGTAGACGACTACATTCAGCGAGAAACGCTAGATCACTTTACGCGCTACACCTTGATTACCGAAACAGACCTGCGCAAAGAGCTTGTAGAGGTCCGCAAACTCGGTTATGCGTTAGATCGAGAAGAAACAAGCATTGGCCTCATGTGCATGGCAGTACCGCTCAAATTACCAAATAAACAATTAGCAGCACTGTCCATTTCAGGCCCAACTGGGCGCATGAAAACCATCAACAAGCGTGATGTTGCTCGGCTTTTACAATCCACGGGAAAAACATTTCTAGCTGCATTAGGATAATTCCAAAGACCCTGATACCCAATACTAAAAATTAGTGCGTTCAGAACAGGCTATTTTGTCTATAATGAAATTATGACAACGCTGTTTACAAGAATTATCAACGGTGAAATTCCGGGCGTATTTGTGTACAAAGACGACACAGTCGTGGCCTTCATGGATATTTTTCCGTACAACCCCGGTCATGTCCTCGTTGTACCGCGCCAAGCCGTAGACACCTTAGATCAGCTTGATCCAGAAGTCGCTGCGCAAATGTTCCGCGTGACCCGTAAATTATGTGCAGCCATCAGACGCAGTGATATCCCCGCAGATGCGCTCAAAATCATTGTCAATGATGGCCCAGCCGCCGGACAAGAAGTTCCTCACGTGCACTTACACATTCAGCCTAGACTAGAAGCAGAACGCGGTATGCGTAAGCCACCGCCAGAAATGGCTAACACGGAAGCATTGCAAGCCGTCGCAGATAAAATCATCGCAGCACTTAGAGAATAGTTGGCATGAAACAATTCTGGCTCATTCGCCACGGACAAAGCACCGCTAATGTTGGGCAACCGATTGCAAAACGCGGCATCCCACCGCTTACAGACCTTGGCTGGCAACAAGCACACGCCATTGCTGAATGGTTTCCAACCGAGCCTGACCTCATTGTTGCGACCCCGTTTGTCCGGGCTCAACAAACCGCCGAGCCACTACGTGCACGCTTTCCAAGTGTGGACTATGCCATTTGGGAAGCCCAAGAATATAGCCCACTCAATAAGCGTTGGTACACCAACACCCGCACAAGTGAACGCTCTCCACTTTTTCTAAAATTCTTTGATGATGCTGACCCACATCATGACAATGGGGATGGCGCTGAGACCTTTGCAGCAGGCATCGAACGTGCAGGCCGCTTGCTAAAACAACTGCATGAAGCCCCACAGTCGAACATTGTTGTCTTTACGCACGGGACTTTTTTGCGCATGGTCTATTGGCGCTGGCTAATGAAAACCGACAAAGCCGCCTACAATGCAATGGGTGCGTTTGGTCCCTATCGTAAAGTGATGCGGATTCCTAACTGCAGCGTCATTTATGGCGAAGTTAGAGAAAATGGCGCTATGCTCCTCAGCAGTCCAGAAATTGTAGTTAGGCTCTCTGCTTAGCCGCTGGCGTCACGCTAACCAGCAACCGTTGTTAATGAGAATTATTGAGCGCAGTCTAACCTTGCGTCTCATTGATTTCTGCTAGAATTCTGCCGCTATTCCGTCTAGCAGACGTTCAATAATTACATTTCCCAGACACAACTCCTCCTAAATTAATGAAAAAAATAGTTTTACTGGTATTTGCGCTGTTTTTAGCAGCTTGCAATACGTCACCAGAGCCGCGAACACTGCGTCTCGCTACAACCACCAGTACGGACAATTCAGGCCTACTAGATACTATCTTGCCGGCCTTTGAAGAACAGTTTGGTGCCAACGTTAACGTGATTGCAGTTGGCACTGGCCAAGCACTAAAGCTAGGCGAAAGCGGGGACGTCGATATTATTCTTGTGCATGCCAAAACGCGAGAAGAAACTTTTGTTGCAGACGGACACGGCATTACACGCGCTGACGTCATGTATAACGATTTCATTCTTGTCGGCCCGCTAGATGACCCAGCGCAAGTTGCTAATTCATCTTTGGCAAATGAGGCACTGGCACGCATTGCCGCCAACCAATCTACATTTGCTTCGCGTGGTGATGACAGCGGTACGCACACAAAGGAGCGCACACTATGGCAAGCTGCGGGCTTGGCAGATCCTCCAGAAGGAGACTGGTATAAATCACTAGGACAAGGGATGGGGGACACACTTCGCTTTGCGAATGAAGTCGGCGCGTACACACTGACAGATCGCGGAACATTTCTGGCATTACGTGAAACGTTACCTAATCTAAGCGTGGTTGTGGGTGGGGCGAGCATCACAGACAATGCAGACGAGAGCCTGTTCAACCCTTATGGCGTGATTCCAATCAACCCTGATAAAGGCAATATTGAAAACGAGCTAAGCCAAGAGTTTGTGGCATGGCTAACCAGTATTGAAACCCAGCTGGCAATTTCCGAATTTGGAATGGAAACATATGACATGCCATTGTTCTACCCTAATTCAGACGCTTGGAATGAGCAGTAACAAAGCATAAAACAGTCTAACCAACTTAAAAAATAAAAAGCAGCCCAGATCTGGGCTGCTTTTTGTTTACAGTCAGTATTGAAATTAGCGCTCGCGAATTAGTTGTTCAGCTTTGTGGCTGTCTTGTAGACCAAATCAACTGCATACCAGCCGTTGACTTGCTCGCCTTCGGCGCAGTCATTAGCGAGGTAAACCAAGAACATGCGGTCCGAGAGCTTGTGCATCGGTTGATGCTGCGGCAGGTAAAT
>JAHDBS010000268.1 GCA_020630225.1 Anaerolineales bacterium
TTGTCCCTTCTGGGAACATCTCTGCTAAATCTAACAGATCTTCTTCGTGATAAATGCCATCTGGCACCATGCTGGGGAAGCAAATTCTCAACAGCTCTGCGACGGGTTTGCACAACTCAGGGGTAAGCGTTGTATAGCGGATGAGATCTCCAACTTCTGGGTGATCTGCCAAGACGTCACGGGCAGCTTTGACACCCGTTTCATAGGCACCGTGCAGCGTGGCATACATATGCACGTGCGTGGCTTCTCCTGCGAAATAGAGCTTTCTATTAATGTCAGCTGCTAAGGTATCTCGATCTGTTCTGAGTTGGCCGACTTGCGCAAATGAGTAAGCCCCGTTGCTGTAGCGGTCATTTTGCCAGTTCGTCCGCACATAGGCCTCTGGCATTGGAATGTGGCCATAGCCATTGTCGCCAAAGATTGTTTGCATCACCTTCACTGCTTCTGAAAGCAGCGTTTGATCATCCCATTCGTTGATTTTGCGGGCGCGCCGCCCAGCGTGGTAGGCCACAATGATCGGCTCTTCAGTGTAGTGCCCAATGTTTAGCCAGGCGTTGAAGAGTGACGGTTCCCCTTCGCTTAGATAGTTGAAGCGCTGCGCAGTGCGCGGCCAATAGAACTTGTCAAACTGCATGACGAGCTTTTCATAGTCGCCAAATCCGATGCGCTTAATTGCTCCTTGCTTGTCTTCAGGTAGCGGCGGATCAAATTCAATTTTGTTGGCTTTGAGAACTCCCAATGGCACAGCAATAATGACTTGGTCTGCAACGAATGAGGTTGTCTCCGTGTAGCAACGCACTTTGCCATTGTCTTCAATAACAACACGATAGACAGTGGCTGTGCGGATGATGTCTAGCCCCGATGCTAGATGGTCAGTAATCATGTTAAACCCACCGCCGTGGACTAACTGATCGCCGCCGGGCAACTGAATATATTGTTCGTTGCCAAGCTTCCAGTTGAGTTTTTCGGCGTCAGTATTACCTAAGTATTCGGTGCTAATTAGGGTCTGATACTTGAAACCAAGCTGTGCGGCGCGTTGCTCAAACTCAGGCTTTGGTAGGCCAAATTCAACAATGTCCTTGAATGACGATGTGTCTGAAGGTTTGTCGTAGAGAATTGACGCCGAGTAGTTGTACAGTGCCCCTAGACCAGCTTGCAACCCTTCAGCGTATTTCGTTTGTGGCAGCGGCGTACCGTCTGCATCATAGGCTTGGACAGCCGTAATGGATCGATTGAGAAAGTCAGTAGAATCGAAGCGGAGGCCAATTTGCCGGGCAATACGGGTAAGTAAGTTGCCATCACTGCCGTGAATCCAAGACGCACCAAGATCTACTGGGCTGTTCAAGGCGTGATTAGTATGGGCGCGGCCGCCGAGGCGACGGCGTGCTTCTAACACGGTGACGGTATGACCGGCATCGTGTAATGTTCTGGCAGCCATAATGCCCGCCATGCCTGCTCCAATTACAATTGTTTTGCTCATAGAAATATTCCTGATGCCAAAAAGGTTACCATACGCAAAACGCAGCCACTAAGCGGATGTTAGCGACTGCGTTTTGCTAAATCTGACCGGCTAAGCTGTGGGCACGCTAAGCCGTTTGTATCATTCGTAATTGGCTTAGCCCATCAATGTAAATGTCCAGACTAGCATTGCTGTATTCAGCGCGAATTGGATGATGGCAGGCAAGCCGTCTTTGGTAACTGAGTCGTAGCGATTGTGAAAGTACATTGCGCCCGCCGTGATGACCATGAGAACTGCATGCCCCGCTAGACTGAATTGCAGATAGCCGCTTGAGATCAGGCCAACTATGATCAAGATTGCGCCGAGCCACTCTCCAAGACCGATGAGCCGAATGCCACCGCGACCAATGCCATAGTTATCAAAGTGGTTCTCTTTTGCTTCTCTGAACATTTCCTTAGGCATGCCCGTGACTTTCATGTTGCCGAAAAAAAGAAAAGCTAGTGCGATCAAAACTGTCAAAATAATTCTTACGATGTTCATGTCCATTCTCCTTCTGATTGGAACTTGTTTTGCGTTTTCATCTTACCGACGAACGACATATACAAAAATCGACAATGAATTTGGACAATTTTGAAAATTGGTTGTTTACCTCAAAAATATGCGGACGATTGCAGCAGAATAGTGACATGAAGAGTCATGTTACATTCGCACCACGCTCAGCATTTCTGCTAGCTATAGCGCATGTGTTTACGTCATCCCGATGCGAACGAGTTGTAAATAAGTCACCAAAACCATTGTGCATCGGGATCTCTTTAGAATTCAATGCCACTTTCCAGCACGCTGTCTTCTAAAGAGATCCCAACCACGCCATTTTTGCTTTTACCCTGTTGGAATTCGAACGTGGTTGGGATGACGTATTAGCAATGTTTATAGCTAGCAGCGATTATTCATTCTTAGCTTGATCTTTATCTGACATGACACGTCACGCCACTATCTTGTGTGTTATCCGATTTTGTATCCTGCGCGGACGAGCTCATCTGTGACGGTCTCAATTGACGCGCGTAACGTGCTAACAAGATTGTCTATCTGCGCTTCAGTCAAAATCAGTGTTGGTGACAGAATGTTTAAGTGTCCTGATGGCCGCACAATGAGACCGCGTTTCTCTGCTTCTTTAGCAATGCGCTTCCCAATGTGCGCATCGTCTGGCAAGAGGGCTTTGGTTTCTTTATTTGCCACACTCTCGACGCACAGCATGAATTTCTTGCCGCGTACATCCCCTACAATTGGAAGTTCTTTTAGCGCGGCGAGGGCGCTTTCAAAGTAAGGCCCAACTTGCTGCACGTGCTCCAAAATGCCATCGCGCTCTATGATGTGCATATTCATTAGCCCCGCTGCACAAGCGACCGGGTGCCCGCTGTAAGTAAAGCCATGCGAGAACACGTTATCACCAATTGCTTGTGAGGTGATGACATCGTGAATTTGATCTGAGATGAGCGTGGCACCCATTGGCAAGTAACCAGAGGTGATGCCCTTGGCGCTGGTAATCATGTCTGGTTTGATGCCAAACTCGGCTTCTGATGCAAACCAGTGTCCTAAACGCCCAAAGCCCGTGACGACTTCATCTGATATATAGAGAATTTCGTTTTGTTTACAAATCGCAGCGATGCGTTGGTGATAGCCTTGTGGCGGCACAATCACACCGCCTGACCCCAGAATAGGCTCAGCAATAAATGCGGCGATGGTGTCTGCACCAATGCTTTCGACTTTCTTGGCGAACTCGCTGACCAGATGGTCACAGAAATCTGCCTCCGTCATGCCGTCTGGGCGGCGATAAACATAAGGACATTCCACATAGGCGACTAAGTCTGTGTCGATATGAAAGTTCTTATGACTACCGGGCATGCCCGTGAGCGACATCGCGAGGTAAGTTGAGCCGTGATAGCCTTGCACATGTGACAGCACTTTGCGTTTTTCAGGCTTCCCCAACCGACTGAAATAGTGATGCGCAATCCGTACTGCAGAATCATTGGCAACGGAGCCACCAGTGCTCATGAAGACATGATTGAGATTGTCAGGCGCAATGCTGCATAGCCGATTCGCAAATTCTGCAACCGCAGGTGTTGTGGTGTCGGTGAAGGCATTGAAGTATGGAATCTTCATCACTTGGTCGGCAATTGCCTCTGCCATCTCAGGCCGACCATAGCCAATGTTTACACACCAAATGCCGCCAATGCCGTCTAAGTAGCGTTTACCATCGGCATCGTAAACATACGCGCCTTCGGATTCAGCGACGACTAACGCGCCGTCTTTTTCAAACTCAGGGTAGTAGGCCCAAGGGTGAATTACGTGATCGATATCTTTTTGCCAGAGGTCGCGGGTGTTGTATTGGGTGAAGTCCATGGTGTGGGAAGTAGAGAGTATCGCGCTATGCGCTGAGAGTAGAGAGTAAGAGAACGCGCTTCGCGCTAGAGACAGAGACAGAAAACGGCTGCTTTCTCTCAAGAATAAGAAGAAGCAGCCGTTTTATTAGAGGCTGAGTGAGGTTGAATTGAAGACGTTGGTCAAGCGATTTATATGTGTGTTTACGAAACTTAGAGTGTCATTCCCGCGAAGGCGGGAATCCATGCGCTGACGCTGTATATGGGGCCCCGCCTTCGCGAGGACGACACTTGGGTAACTTTGCCGCTCGATCAAAATCCTATAAAACACTTTCAGCAATTAGCCGATTAGTGTATTAGCTCCCAGCCTTAATCGCGGTCCACATTTCGTCGTACAGCTTAATGCCTTCATCGCTTGGTTCTACGAGCCATTCGAGCTTTGCTTGTACTTCGGCTGGTGGGAAGATGCTTGGATCTTCAAGAATTTCATCCAAGATGAATTCTTTTGCTGCTTCGTTCGGGCTAGCGTAGTAGCTGTAGTTGGTGATGGCTGCACCTTGTTCTGCACCGAGCAAGAAGTTCATGAAGTGCAGCGCCGTGCCTTTGCGTTCGCTGCTGGCGGTGACACACATGTTGTCTAGCCATTTGACAGCGCCTTCTTCTGGAATGCTGTAGTACCAGTTGCCGTCTTCTGCATCGTCATCCCATGTTTCGTAGTAGGCCAATGCAACGTCACCACTCCACCCTTGGCTCAAGACGACTTCGTCTGGAATGAGCAATTCGGTGTCATAGCCTTCACTGTTGAAGGTCTTCCAGAATGGCTTAGCAGCCAAAATGGTTTCGGTGATGTGCGCAATTTCGTCTGGATTTTCCGTGTTCGGGCTGTAACCCAAATAGAAGGCTGCTGCTGCTGGCAATTCGCGAGGATCGTTCAGAACGTTAATGCCTTGTGGTGAGTAGTTTTCCAATACGGCTGGATCAAACAATGCGGCCCAACTGGTTGGAGGGTTGGCGTCGAAGTATTCGTTGCCATTGCGGTAACCGATCCCAGTGGTACCCCATTGGTAAGGCACGCAGTGCTTGTTATCTGGATCGAATGGGGCGTTCATGAAGTCGGCATCCATGTTACCGATGTTAGACATTGAAGCGGTGTCAATTTCAGACAGCAAGCCCAAGCCGATCATCGTAGAGACCATGTAGTCAGATGGCATGATGACATCGTAACCTTCTGCACCGGCTTGCAATTTAGCAAGCAAGTCTTCGTTTGAAGCGTAGGTGTCGTAAATAACTTTGACGCCGTATTGTTCTTCGTATTGGGTCAACAATTCTTCGTCAATGTAGTCAGCCCAGTTGTAAACGCTGAGTTCTTCAGCGAGGGCGTCATCGGCTGGGACAGCGGCTGCGCCACCACCTTCTTCGCCACCGCCCGGACCTCCAGGGCCACCCGGACCGCCGCCACATGCGGCGAGTGCCAATGCTGTTAGCATCGCGAGACATGCAAATAACAGTTTGTTTTTCATAATTTTCTCCTCAGAAATTTAGTTAGATAGTTGGCTAGTTTGCTAGTGGGTTAGTGATGCTTCTCACCAGCCCACTAACAAACCAACCAACTAGGTTCTACAGTATTAGGTTCTGCGTTGGATCAACAATGAAATGATCACTAATATGGTTGATCCAACGAACATCAAGGTTGACACAGCATTTACCTCAGGCGTAACCCCGAAGCGTACTTTTGAGAACACCAAAATCGGTAGGGTGGTCGTGCCTGGTCCGGCCATGAAGAAGGTGATCACAAAGTCATCTAACGACAGCGTGAAGGCGAGCAACGCGCCGGCAACAATGCCCGGTGCCAACAATGGTAAGGTGACTCGTCGAAATGTTTCCCACGCATTTGCACCTAAATCGGCGGCGGCTTCTTCCAATGAAGAGTCCATATCCGTGAGGCGGGCGCGCACCACAATCGCGACGAATGAAATATTGAAGGCAATGTGGGCAATCAGAATGGTGTACTTGCTTAGCCCAACGCCCAAAATGACAAAGAATAGCAAGGTTGAGAGCGCCATGACAATGTCAGGGATGATGACTGGCAAATAGAGCAGTGCATCGTAAGCGGTTTTACCCCAGATGTTGAAACGCTCCATCGCGATGGCAGTCAGCGTGCCTAAGACGGTGCTGATGGCCGCCGACCAGAATGCTAGCCAGAGACTAAAGCGCAAGGCGGTCATGACGGCATCGTCACGGAAGACTTCGCCGTACCAGCGGGTGCTGAAGCCCGCCCAAACGCTCACAAAGCGATTGTCATTGAACGAGTACACAATCAAAATAATGATTGGGACATACAAGAACAAGAACATCCCAATGGACAACCATAGCAAGGCGCGTTCATTGAATGACTTGCGGATTTTATTCCGGACAGGCAGCGTTGAGTTTGCAACGGTCATTAGTTTCGATCGCCTCCCACGCGGAAGTACAACATGATCGCGCCGAGCATAATCAGCATCATCATGAACCCAATCGCGGAACCAAACGGCCAGTCACGCGAGGTAAGAAACTGCTGCTGTAGCAGGTTGCCCAGCATGGCGACTTTTCCGCCACCCATCAGCGCTGGCACAACGAAAGACCCCAGCGATGGGATGAACACC
>JAHDBS010000269.1:0-4135 GCA_020630225.1 Anaerolineales bacterium
TAGAGCTGCGGACTCATAAGCCGTCGGTCGCGGGTTCAAATCCCGCCCTCGCCACCAAGAAAGCCACTCACTAATGAGTGGCTTTTCCTTTTAATCTAAGTCTATTACTAAACATCCAGTTCGCCACTGTATCCACTTGAGTGCGCTGCCTCAATAGCATCTGCCACAGCAGCTGGTGTAATGTGTCGTTTTGGTAATTTCAGCGGCACTTTTTCCCAAAATGCCGTGTCTACAGCACCGGGCCGCACAATGGTGACGCGTAATCGCCGTTTCTCTTCGCGCGCCAACGTTTTGGCAAACGCTTCAAGTCCAGCCTTTGACGCAACATAGGCAGAGAATTTAGGCAAAACAAGCTTGTCTACCATAGCGCCAACAAAGACCATGTGCCCATTTTCGTTCATAATGGGCAGACTCGCATTCGTGGCACGGAAAGCGCCTGTCAAATTCGCATCAATAATACGTTGCCAGTCAGCATCGTCAAAGCTATCGACCTTGCTTAACCCAACGTCGCCAACAGCATAGACAAATAGATCAATGGCTGGGAATTCCACGGCTATTTGCTGCACGACAGTCTGGACAGAGTGCCAGTCATTGATGTCAGCTTCAATAATGCCGTCAATATCGTCCATATCTGAGGTGTCACGCACAATTCCGATCACAGTCTTACCAAGTGATCGCTGCTGCTCCAAAATTGCGCCGCCAATGCCACCATTAGCGCCCCACACTAAAACAGTTTCAGTTGTCATTTGCTATTCCTCAATACTGGCTAACAGTTCAAGCGTCAGCATAATGGTTTCTGACATTTGCTCAGACTGTGGAATTTCGGCAGGCAAGTCGCCCTCTTGATCTCCATACCAACCAAACTGGGCATGGTTTCCACCCTCAATTTCAACAAAATTTGAGTCTGCAGGCAAAATAGTGCGTGACTTCGCAACGGCAACGGGATTTAGCAGCCCATCTCGGTTACCGTAAATTGACAATACTTCCAGGCCAGACTCTGTGAAATCAATCCCTTCTTCAGGATGTGACGCCAAAAAGATAATGCCATCAATATCTGCCAGGTTCTCATTTGTAAACCGTGCTGCAGCAACGCCACCAAGGCTATGCCCACCAATTACCCAGTGCGTAACTTCAGGGTAAGCTTCAATAACTCCTGCTGCACGATTCGCGCCAAACAAAGCTAAATCAAGCGGCATTGGGACAATAATGGTTGGATACCCCTCAGAAGCGATTGCTTTCGCGTAAGGAGCATAAGCTGCTTCATCAACTAAACCGCCAGGGTAATAGATATACCCCACTGACTTCGCCTCAGATGTGGGATCAAATTGGAGCCATTTATCATCAGTGACGGTTACAGCTGAATCTGACTCAAGCGCTAGTAACGCCTCTGGTAATGCATCTGCGCCACGCGCAGCGACCCAGACAAAAAATCCGCACCCAATCACCACAAATGTCATAAATATTGTGGAGATGATGAGCGGCCATCCAAGCTTTTTTCGTAGTAACGGATGGACGTCTTCCTCTCTCTGTTCAGTTTCTCTCTTCATTTAAATACATCCCAAATAAGCGGGCAAGCTAAGTCCTAGAATTGGCCTTCCATTGAACCCGCGTAACCTGTCATTTCCACATATCCAGCACCAGAAACGGATGATCCTTGGCGTGTACCCTCAAATTTGATAGCCCCTTCCCAATATGCATACGAAACTGCCAATTCTTGGTCAGCAATGAAAGGTTCGATATCCAACTCAATATCTAAAGATGGAATACGTATTTTCCATTCGGCCGGGTACTCTCCACCGCTTCGCGGACTGCGCCATGTGTCTTCTACAATAATTTCGAAATCGCTTTCCTTCAGTTTTGTAAGCGAACCATCACTATCGACAAATGTTCCACTCGAAAACGGATCAATTGTGCCATCATCGCGTCGAATATGAAAGAACATTAGCTCAGTCTGATCGCTCAATTGTAATGAGAACCAGTCCCAACCGATCTGCCCAGCGGACAAGGCTGATGTGCTGAACTCGTGATCCATCCAGCTCAGCCCATTGACAGCATAAGTTTTACCGCCAGATGTTACTGTGCCTGTAGACGGTTGACGCGTGAGACTGTAATAGTAAGACGCGTTACCTGCATCTGGACCCTTCTGAGAGTAGCCATCTTTACCTTGCAGCACTGGAGCTTTTGCAGTTGGATCCAACATCAGGTCTAGCACCACACCATCTTGGGCTGCATATAAATGAACTTCGCCATTAGGCTGCGTTTCGACTTTCCAATTTTCAAGCCATACTGAGTAGTCCGGTAATCCGGTTGCGCCGGCAACATCTGCTGCTCCACGAGCAAATCGCTCAAATGCTACGTAGTTATTAGCAGCCACATCTGTCACAGCAAAGTGCGCCATATAGATGTTGTCAGAACCCCAATCCGTTTGACGTTCTGATTGTTGATCCAGCGGCAACATAGACCGCCGGAAGAAAGTTAGCTGATAGCCAAAGTGCTCACCATTGTCTGAGTCTAAGTTTCCTGTGTAGTACCACCACTCGGTCTGATATTCAGGGTGTGGGCCGTGATCTTCAGGAAACACAAATGGCCGCGGCTCAGTAGCACGAACAAAAGTGTCCGTTACTTCATCAGCGCTACTTAATAGTTGGGTCGTTGCTTGGGTTGTACTGCCACCGCATGCGACCAAAGTGAACGCAAGGGTCATGAACAATAAGTGTCTTATATATGAGTGCAATAGGTCATTCCGAAATTTATGCATATTGTCAGTATATCGACGCTGCAATTAGATGACCGTGAAAAAAGTCTGAAAATCTTGAATTGGTAGTCTGACCCGTTTTCAAGACACACACTGTAGCAACAGTAGAGATTAACCAAAGCGTCCTTCTTGCTATTCCCTCATGCTTCCATATACTGAACATATGAATACATTACTTGAACGATTTCTTTCTTATGTTCGTGTTGACACCACCAGCGATGCGACATCAACAACAGTGCCTTCAACGGCCAAACAGCTTAATCTTTCAAAGCAGCTAAAAGCTGAACTTGAATCGCTTGGCGCACAAGATGTTGTCTTGAACGACAGCGGCTATGTCTTAGCAACTATCCCTGCTACCGCCGGTAAAGAAAATGCGCCAACCGTCTGCTTCTTTGCTCACGTAGATACCTCACCCGCTTACTCTGGCACAAACGTTCAACCGATTGTCCATGAAAATTATCAGGGCGACGTTATTCAACTCCCTAATGATCCGCACCAGATTCTGGATCCTAATGATCCAATGCAGCCAACGCTGAAAACCGCAATTGGTAAAGATCTCATCACATCAAGCGGTGACACATTACTAGGCGCAGACAACAAAGCTGGCGTTGCCATTATTATGACCATGGCAGAAAAAATGTTGTCGGAAGAAAGCATTGAACATGGTCCAATTCGAATTTGTTTTACCCCAGACGAAGAAATTGGACGCGGCGTCGATCATCTCGACTTAGCAGAAGTTGGAGCAGACCTTGCCTACACTATTGATGGTGGTGCTCTTGGTGAACTTAACTGGGAAACGTTTTCCGCAGACGGCGCAAAAATTACCATTGAGGGCGTATCCACGCATCCAGGTACCGCGCAAAAATATGGCATGGTCAACGCCATTCAAGTTGCTTCGCGGCTCATTAGCACCCTTCCCGTGGAATGGCTCAGCCCAGAAACTACAGATGAGTATGATGGCTTTGTGCATCCTTATTTAATGCAAGGCACCTCAGCAAAAATGGAGATCCAATTCATTTTGCGAGACCATGACAATGACAAACTCGCAGCACAAGGAAAGCTGCTTCAATCGTTATGTGACGCCTTCCAAGCTGCTCACCCAACAGCGCGCATCGAGTTAGAAATTACCAAGCAATATCGCAACATGGGAAATTGGCTACGCGAAAAGAAGAAGATTGTTGATCTAATGAGTACCGCCACCGCAGCGGTTGGCATTGCCCCAATCATCAAACCAGTGCGCGGCGGAACTGACGGTTCACGCCTCACGGAGAAAGGATTACCAACCCCAAACATCTTCACAGGCGGTCATAATTTTCATGGCCCATTGGAATGGGTGACAGTGCAAGACATGGAAAAGTCAGTAGAAACGGTCTTAGAACT
>JAHDBS010000269.1:4235-6463 GCA_020630225.1 Anaerolineales bacterium
ATGCAAATGGTTGAGGTTGAACTTGACCCGCGTGAGACAGTTATTGCCGAAGCTGGCACCATGATGTATATGGAATCAGGCATCAATTTTGAAGCCAAATTGGGCGACGGCAGCAGTTCAGCAGGCGGCCTTTTTGGCACCTTAATGAATGTTGGGAAACGGGCATTAACTGGCGAGTCGCTGTTTATGACTCACTTCACAAATCATGCCCAACAAAAGCAGCGCGTCGCTTTCGCAGCACCATATCCAGGCAAGATTATGGCCATTGATCTTGACGCTGCTAATGGAACATTGATCTGTCAAAAGGATGCATTTCTAGCTGCTGCGTTAGGCACAAAAGTCAGCATCGCGTTTAATCGCCGACTTGGCGCAGGTCTGTTTGGTGGCGAGGGGTTTATTCTTCAGAAGCTACAAGGCGATGGGATGGCATTTATCCATGCTGGCGGCACTATGATTGAACGTCAACTGCATGGCGAAACCTTACGCGTAGACACCGGATGTATTGTTGCGTTCGAGTCTGGCATCTCTTATGACATTCAAGCTGCTGGCGGTTTGCGCTCAATGATGTTTGGGGGAGAAGGCTTATTCTTAGCAACCCTTAGCGGACATGGACGGGTTTGGTTGCAGTCATTACCTTTCTCAAGGTTAGCAGACCGTATACTTGCAAATGCTTCGTTTGGAAATGGAAACAACACTGGTGAAGGATCTGTACTTGGTGGCCTTTCAAGCTTTTTAGAATAAGTTTCTGGTCATCTGTATTATTCTTTTGAGATAAAAAAGACAACCCTAGTTGGTTGTCTTTTTGCTTTAATTTAGAGCAACAGGCCTTAAATTTACCAACCCACCCTATTTTGACGCACTGTTATCAGATTTAGGAGATGAAAGTCCTGTTTCTGGATTTTCACTCTCTCAATAGCGCTATTGCTGTCGTGGCTGTTCATAAGCCCTACTACTTGCTAGATTTTTTCAAACTAAAGACAAACTGATTTGTAACACCCCCTTTATCGACATCGTTCTTTGGCAAAGGTACATTACACACACGTAGAAAAGTACTCCAAACAAACCTCTGTTTAGAAACGCTTTTCGAGCCAGGGAAGATGCACCCCAAGCTCACACTTAAATTTGACAAATCTCTAAAGGAGTAGATATGAGGAGATGGCGAAGAATGCGCCCTATTGTCGCAGTGTTTCGGGTAGTTACCGCACTGTTACTTTCGGGACAAGCAGCATTCGCAGTGCCAATTTCGCTCGCTCATGGCCCCCCCATCAGCAGCGTTGGCAGTGTTAATGCACCACCAGACACCGTTTCACAGGTTGTAACATCTGTGAAACAAGCTGAAACCACAGACTTGCAAGTTGTGGAGTCAAACGAACTGTTCAACTCAGAAGC
This sequence comes from Anaerolineales bacterium, assembly GCA_020630225.1. Lineage (GTDB taxonomy): Bacteria > Chloroflexota > Anaerolineae > Anaerolineales > UBA6668 > JAHDIM01. The sequence continues at coordinate 5,625 of JAHDBS010000269.1, forward strand.
GGTTGCTTCAACGCGCCTTGAAAGTGCGGTAACTGAGAGTAATTGTGGCAGTAGTTTTGACGCAACTTGTATCAATTCAGAGCGCGCCAGTGATTTATCTGCTGAGCGCCAAGTTGTGGTTAAGCAAAGCTCTGTTGTTGACACACAATGTAGTGGAGCTTTTGATGCAAACTGTACGGCCTCAGTTCTGAGTGGCGCACAAGTGATCAGCATCAAACAATCAACAACTGAAAACTCGACTGAAAACGTAATTTCAGTCAGCCAATCTCTTGGAAATCTAACAGATTTACAGCAGGATGACGTGGACCCGACTAGCGACCCAGCACCACCTGCTGACCCTCCTAGTGACCCAGCGCCACCTGCTGATCCGCCTAGTGACCCAGCACCACCTGCTGATCCACCTAGCGACCCAGCGCCACCTGCTGATCCACCTAGCGACCCAGCGCCACCTGCTGATCCACCTAGCGACCCAGCGCCATCTGCTGATCCACCTAGCGACCCAGCACCACCTGCTGATCCACCTAGCGATCCAGTACCACCTGCTGATCCACCTAACGATCCAGCACAATCAAATGGCTCCGATTGGTCAACAGGGACGGCTAACGATTCAACAGTGCCTGCTGCTGCACCTAGCCTAGCGGCACCGTCAGCAGTCGCGCCACAGCCAGCGCAAGTGCAACCACAATCATCTCCTTGTGGGCCGTTTGACAGTACATGTGTAGTGCCAACAGAGGTACCAACAACAGTACCGCCAACAGAAGCACCAACAACTGTGCCTCCAACCGAAGCACCAACAACTGTGCCGCCAACGGAAGCACCAACAACTGTGCCGCCGACAG
>JAHDBS010000270.1 GCA_020630225.1 Anaerolineales bacterium
TCAGCAGGCGCATCTTGCAGCATCCAGACATCACTGCCGCAGAGACTCACCTTGGAAATTTCAATCAAGGCCTCGCCGGGTTGCAAGTCTGGCAGCGTTAGGTCAACAAATTCAACTTGATTTCGGTTCGGGATATGTACAGCTTTCATAAGTTGTTCAAGTTTGTCTGTGCTTTGTAGATAGAAAACACACCTATTGTAGATGGCGAGGTGGAGGATATGCTGTTTTTGCTTATACAAGACCTAAACAGAGCAAGCAGAACAACACAGAACCACGGAGGTCGCTTAGAAGGAAAAGAGCAGGAGAATAAAGGCTGAAAACACTACCGACGCGTAATTGGCATCATGCGTCCAATGCCAAATGCTTTTTCACTCACCTTCAAAATCGGGCACATTTGATGACGCTTGTGTTCAGAGCGCGCTAAGTATCCATTGACTTGGTTCGCCTGCACAAGTGCTTCCATCGCCGGACTGACCTTTGCATAGTCAAACGGATCAACCTGATTAGGTTTAAGTTCAGCTGACGGTTCACGCTCCAAAATGAAGTCTGGAATGACCGCATGCTGGGCCTGATACCAACGCGCCAAGTCATACACTTGCGTTTTCGTCAGGTCGCCAATGGGGGCTAGGCCGCCAGCCATATCGCCATATAAGGTTGAATAGCCCAGCGACAGCTCTGTCTTATTGCCCGTGTTGAGCAAAATGCCGCCATGCCGATTGACATAGCTCATCAAAATAAGGCCGCGTAAACGGGCTTGAATGTTTTCAGCCGTCGTGCCTTCATCAAGTAAATGCCCTAGCGTGGATTCCGCAGCCTGGTGCAGGGCATCAAGGCTAACCGTTTCAAATTGGCAGCCCAGGTTACGGGCTAGTAACGCCGCTGTTTCTGTCGATTTTGGGTCTGTATAGCGTGAGGGAATTGCGATGGCTGTGACGTTTTCTGCCCCAATTGCCTCAGCAGCGATGATTGCAGTTAATGCCGAATCGATGCCGCCTGACAGGCCTAAAAATGCGTTATTGATGCCGTTTTTATGGAGAAACTCACGGGTTCCAAAGACGAGGGCATCGAACAACTCTTGATTAGGATTTAAAGCGGCTGACATTGAAGCAGTTGCGGCGAAATCAATGGTTTGGATGGCTTCAGCACAGTGATCCAGTTGATGGGTTATCTCGCCAGCAGCATCGACCACAAAGCTACGCCCGTCAAAAATCAAGTCATCTTGCCCGCCGACTAAATTGCAGTAGACCAGCGGTGCACCTTGCAGTCGCGCATGAGTCAAGCGTGACTGCAGCGCTGTCTGATGACGATAAATACTGGCCGAGAGATTGACCAAAATCTCAGCACCCTGCGCGACTAGGTCCTGTCCAATTGAGAGACCATAGCCAGCAGACCACATGTCTTCGCATACAAAGACGCCAATAGAACGTCCGGCTATCGTAATTGGCGTAGACGCTGGCCCTGATTGAAACCAACGCTTTTCATGAAACACATCGTAATTCGGTAGCAGTTGTTTGTACGCTGCAATTTCTAAGGTGCCGTCATTGAGCAACAGCGCAACATTATGCAACTTAGGAGCAGACTTTGGCGCATTGAGGATTGGCACAAGGCTTCCCACTAAGGTCGGAGGTAAGCCTTTGGACTGCGCCGCTAAGTCAGCATTGGCTGCTTGGATGGCGTCGATAAAGCTAGCATCTAGAAGAATGTCTTGCGGCGGGTAGCCCGGCACCATCATTTCAGGCAACACCACTAAGTCTGCACCGTCTTCAGCAGACTGATGCATAGCAGTGAGACATTTTTCAACGTTCCCTGCAAGGTCGCCGACGATTGGATTGAGTTGGGCAATAGTGATTTTCATTATGTTTGCATTTAATAAACGAGGCAGGGTCCTCGCACACTACGGTTACTTGAAGGACCCCGCCTCTTAAAGGTTACAAGCCCAACTCATTTGACACAGCCCGAATAGTTTCCAGCGCTGTCAACACGGTGTCTTTTTGCAAGCAAATTGCATCACCTAGCATAAGGGTGCGGTAGCCAAGTGAAAATAACCAAGCAAGGTCACTGATGTCTGCGCTAGTTGGAGTGGCATTCCAAGCCAGTGAATTGAGAATACGGCTCGCAACAATAGCGGTTGGATCAGCGTGAATAACAGCTTTCAAAGCCCTAATCATCCGATGTGGCTGTCCGACTTCTACATATAAGTCGCCACGCGCCGCCATCAGCCGCCCATTGCTGCCTTTCGATTGATGGGCATAGTCCAAGCCTTTGATCGACTCAATTTTTTGAATGATCTGCGCCGCAGGCAAATGCAACTGTACATCCGCCACATCCGCAGCACTCTCTACATAAGACAGCATCACAGTCTGCATGTCTAATGAGCGCATAGCATCAAGATACGCAATATCGGTTTGTGTCAGATTGCCTTCAATCTGCAACGATGGATCGATAATGTTGACCGATTCGCCAGGGCCAATTAGACGACGTGGCCCGTCTGCCAGAATAAGCTGATTGCCATCCACCGCGACGACTTCAGCAACGTCCTGCCCATCAGAAAAATAGGCCGTGCACGGCGTTTCAACACGAATGGCGTGACTCACCGTAACAGCGCTATATGGTGGGATTGCTGCGCCAACCACCCGCAGTTGACGGCCTTTTAGATCTACCCAAACCGGTTTCCCATACATTTGTAGTTTGGCTAAGACTTCACCAGGCTGTTCTTTCAACGGCATGACCGTGTTCAAGCGCACCCCACTCACTAGTGGATGCGACACAACCTCCGAGATGAAGCCCGCATACGGCGGCACAGTTACAATGACATCAACAGCCATAAAAGTTTTAGACTTTGACCGTCATGTCACAAAAGCTGCATTTGACCATGCTCGCACTTGTGAGTGGCAATGGCGCACCACAACCGGGGCAAATCATTGCAATTGGTTTGCTGACTTGCTCAACCTTCTCTTCACTTTGGCGCGCCAACATATTGCTTTGAAAATCATCGAAGTGCCCCCAAGCCCGGGCGATGAGCCCCATGGCATAGTCAACTGCGCGTTGTTCATCCTCAATATGTAAGATCTTTTGCTGCCCAATGGCTTGTGACCATTGCTTGTCGACTTTGTCGCCAACCTTGCCTCCGGGTCGGCGTAGGAACCATGTGTTCCAAGTTTTGGCGACTTTATTCCATTCTTTGATTGCATTTGCATCACGCCGGACATTGTCACCACTAAACTGTTTGATCTCAGCAGCCGGGACCACTTCATGCATATAGACATCGCCAAAGACAATCATAAATGGCTGTTGGTCGAGGTCCGGCACAGTGACATGGTTATTGACCCAGTGTGCAAACAGACCATAGCTTTCAGGCGCATCACCGCCGCCGCCTTCACCATAAAGCGAGCCGAGCAATTGCTCAAGATCGAAGCCGCTAGCAAAATTTGTAACCTGCAACGGCCAATTGTCAACTGCCCCATCGCCAATGGCTGCAAAACAAATCTCAACATCATCCCGATATTGCTGCAACGTTGTAAACAATAGCGGCAAGCGGTCAAAAATCTCTGCCGGCCAGTCTGCCATTGAACCAGTGACGTCAACTGCAATAATCAGCGGGTTTTTTGAAGTCGTGCTGATTTGCTTTTTTGCCGTGACAATTTTTTCATTTGGACCTTTAACAGCACCATACTTACGCGGCCCCGCAGCCTTTGCGCGTGCCGCAGTTGATGCTCTTTTCTTAGCTGACTCGGCACGGTAGCTATATGCAGCTTCCCCATGCCAATCTGAAGTATCGCCATCCCATGAATACATGTTTATTGCCTCCTAAAAGAAAGTTCAATTGCTCTTGATTACGCCAAACATCATTTATTTTTGTTCAGCATTGCACGTAGCGTTTCCATTCCAAATTCACGCCGAAAGCGGCGATCTAACTCATTTTCAACGAGATAGTCAGCAATCTCTGGTTCGACCATCTCATACCAAGGTTCACCTGCTGCCATTGCAAAGCGCACCATGGTCGCATTGAGTGGCACTTTATCTGCGTCTGCAACCAGCTCAACAGGCTTGATGACCGTATAAAACTCCTGTAATAACCCAATGACATAGGCGTTATCTGAAATAAACGCATCGAGATCACCGAGCATATCGCGCACCATGACACGCCAGCGTGGGCCATCGTCAAGGTCTGGAACGGCCACAATTTCATAGTTCGTGTAGTCGCGTAGCGCAATGTTCAACATCGCTTTGGTCTCATCCACGGTAAATGGATTGCGCAAGTTGTAGCGGTTGCTACTGCCTATACCAATAACCACATGTTGCGCGCTCTGGCAGAGCGCACGCAACACGGCCGAATGGCCAAGGTGTACCGGCTTCCAGCGGGCAATCATCGCGATTTTGTTCCAACGTTTTGACATTGTTCTTTAATCGTATTTACTAAGTAATGGTCTTGAATACCCTAAAGTTCAACTTTCCGGAGAGTAATTTCAACCTAAAGATTGCTCAAAAAAAGTTGAACTTTGATGCGCTTCTAAGCAGCTACCGCTGCGCTAAGTGCTACCCGACCGTTATGCTAACGAGCAGTAGACTGCATTCCGAAACTGAGAGCGCAACGGATATTTTCCTGACGTAATACATTGCGTCATATTGATTGCAATCAGGTCTTCTTTCGGATCAACAATGAAGTTCGTTTGCGCCCAGCCACTCCAGCCAAAATCTCCATTGGAACCCATTTCACCTGTACTACCAACATCAATGGTGGTGCTGACGCCAAGCCCAAAGCCAATGCCATGCATCGGTGGCTGCAGTTCAAAGCCAATTGGCAACAAGCTCGCTGGAATATGATTTTCATGTAAACGCCGAACAGTCTTAGCACTCAAGAGGCGGCCACCACTAAATGCCCCCTTATTCAGCAAGCACATTGCAAATGCAAAATAATCTTCTATTGTTGACAATAAGCCTGCTCCACCCCAGTCTACGCGAACTGGAGGCAGGTATGTACTCGTCTGGGGTGCGTCTACAACCTCTAAATTAGCATCTTCAGTTACACGAAACAACGTTGAAAATCGGCTTAGCTTGTTAATATCAATATGAAAAGCAGTGTCTTTCATTCCTAATGGATCACAAATCCGTTCAGTAATAAACTGAGCCAGCGTTTGATTAGACAGCACCTCTACTAAACGACCAATTACATCAGTTGCCATACTGTAATGCCAGCTTGTACCTGGGTGGAACCGTAAAGGCAATCTAGCAAGAGCCTTAATAGCAGCGTCTAACGATCTAAAGTTCTTGCCATCAGGAAATCCAGCTTGGTCATAAAGTACATCGACTGGATGTGCATTACTCTGTCCCTGTCCGCCATAACTCAACCCTGCAGTGTGAGTTAACAAGTCTTGAATAGTTATTCCCCTTGCCGGACGCACCAATTTACCGCTTTCATAGACCATCGTATTTGCAAACTCTGGCAAAAACTCGGCGATAGGATCACCCAATTCAAAAAGTGATTGTTCATATAGCATCAACAATGCAACGCTGACTATCGGCTTTGTCATGGAGTAAATACGAACAATGCTATCTGGCTGATAAGGGAATATCCGTGCTTCATCCAAGTAACCGCAAGCGTCTAGATAAGCGACTTTCCCATGACGAGACACTAGAGAAACAAAGCCAGGCAGCAGATTCTGATCAACATATCGCCGGTTCTGTTCGCCAATTTGGCTCAGTCGCTTTTTATCAAGACCTAAACTAGCTGGACTACAGAACTTCATACAATTTCATTGTAGCACATATTAGTGTAATAAATACACTAATATTCATGAAAGAAGATCTTTCCCCATGGCACAGATAAACGTTGAAATAAACGATTTATAGTGTCAGCCCCCTGTCGTTTACTTCTACCATTTGGGCATCAACAAATAACTTTGGAGATACACAAATGGAAACCCTCAAACCGAACTATAGCGATTGGAGATAGGCACCAGCGATGAACCGTCCTGTTTTCAATGTCTCCAATTGGACTGCCGCACCACTGCACATGATCGGGGAAGAACATTTACCTGTGCCAGCCAGCATGGTGTTTGAAGCGCTGACAAATCCAGCGCTGATGTGTCGCACTTTCCCATGGATGCACAACGTAGAGATCAACAATTACACCGCCAATGTCTTCGGGCTAGGTTCTACGCGACGCTGTCACTTTGGGAATGGGCTGGTTTTGGAAGAGCGAATTGTTGGCTGGGTGCCACCCTGCGGCTATGCCTATCGCAGCACCGACTTCAACCACCCTTTTGGGATGCGCGGTCATGTTGGCACAGTGGATATTGTGCCGACAGCCAATGGCTGCGTCCTGACAATGAAACACTATTTCGATCACAGTAATCCCGCCGCAATGCGCGACAAATTACAAGAAAGTATGCAAGCAGCAGTCCGAAACTTGGCCGTTTTACAGGTTTGAGACAGACACAGAGGCTAGGCCATAA
>JAHDBS010000271.1 GCA_020630225.1 Anaerolineales bacterium
TTGGTCACGCTGGGAAATGTGATTTCAGATGGCCTTGATGCAGAGTTAGACCCGTGGACCTTTCTCATGTTGCCACAAGACGATGTTTGGATGACATCGCCAGATTTGACAGTGCTATTTGGATTGACAGTGAGCTTTATTGTAACTATCGCAGTCGTTGCGCTGCAGTATGTGTAAAGTCTAACTTGCTACGGTCAGGACAAATGCGCTGCTGTCCTGATTAATACACGGATGGGAAGAGATCACGGATATGCTCTAGCTACCCTACAGTTTGAAGAGAACCAATTTTCTGCGCGGTCTTAAGGTAAGAAAAGACAATAGTTGCCCATTCGACTTCGCTCAGGGAGGGCGTGTAAACCCGATGCGCCCCCACTGACCGAAGTGGAAGTGCAACTCAAGACATTGTTTCTGGATAATGTCTAAAAGTGTAGGGTGCCTAGGATAGTTTCTCTGTTTATCTGTGTCCCCATCCGTCTCCGTGTATTGAATTCATAATCGCGACTATGGCTGTGGACCCCATGATGCAGAGCGTAGCAACTGCACCTCTTGTGTTTCAATCAATGCCCGGATGCGGCCAGCAACTTCCATAAATTCTTCGTTTGCATAAACTTTCGCCCAAAACTTACGGCGTTCAGCATCATTTTCAAACTTCCAAATATGAATAAGCTGGTGCAAGCGTCCCGTGTCACTAATGAAGTAGCCGATCAAATTATCAGCTAGCCCAGCAGCTTCTAAAATTGGATAACCTTCTTTGGCATATAAGTCCGAAATATTCTCCATTTGCCCAACTTTTATTGAATACGTGCGTTTTTCATAAATGTGCATGCAATGTCTCCTTCTAAGTGCATGATAAGGTGCAAATTTGCCTAAGTGCTCCCGCGCCACCACTGCTTTGGTTTCATACGGTCACCATAGCCTAGTTTTTTATCTAACTTCAACATTAATCCGCGTAGACGTGTTCCAGCTAGCCGTATGCCTACGCGATGCCACCATTTTGAGTAGTCCTTGTTGTAAGGACAAGTGCGGATGCAGATTGAACAGTCGCTGTTTTGGGCAGCCCAGTAGCTGAAGCATTTTTCGCCATCGACGCTCCACTTAGTCACGCCCTGTATATTTGATTGATTAAACAACTCTGCGGAAGGTGCGCCACCGCGGATGGCTTTCACTGGACAGCCCTTCACACAGCGGTTGCACTGGTTACAGAACTCAGTCACACCAAACTTTTTGGGCGTATCATGCGCCAATGGCATATCTGTAAACACTTTGCCAAGCCGAATGCGCGGGCCAAATTTCTCCGTAATCAACAAGCCGTTTTTGCCGTACTCGCCTAACCCCGCTTGGATTGCCATTGGAATGGCTAGGGCAGTATCGTTCAAGCTAGCGACTGCGTTGTAACCTAAGTTGCGAATATATTGTGCAATGGAGAGCACGACCATGGCATCGTAAGAGTAACCCAAGCCAGTGGCAGCGCCACTTAGTGCTGAAGGCACTGTGCGAATGAGGTCATAATCCATAGCTTGGGCTGTCATAATTACAGAGGTCATGCCTTCAGTTGCGTCATTCGGGCGTGAGGTATGGCTCATGTCGCTGAATTTTTGGGTGTACACCCAGCGTTCATCATAAGCCGTGATGCCGACTAAGTCTGCACCAAAGGCAGTCGAGATGTGTTTGACTTCCTCAGCCGCTGCTACTGGGTCTTCAACCGTTTGCTGATGCTGGGCAACATCACGATACAGTGTGAATTCATCGGTAAACCCTTCCCAACGGTCTTGCTCGGCATTGATTTCAGTCAAGACATTGTTGACATGCCAAGACGCATTCCGAAAGGCATAGTCTTTCTGCGTGAACCCATCTGCTTTGCGAAAGGTCTTGAGCGGCTCGCGATAGGTTTCATAAAACAGCGTTGCCTTCGCAGACTGCAGTCGCTCATCCCACCAAGACCGCCGAAACACATCGTTTTTCTGATCAAAGCGTTCGAAGTCGGGCTGGATCTCAAATCCAGCGGCCATGTCGCCAACGCCGCCGTTGATGGTGCCAGTGGCAATGAGGGTATTGTCTGTTTCTATACTCATAGGTTGTGTCCCGTAGTGCGTGGCTGTATTGTAACGTGGCGGCTGAAAAGAGGGGCTTGAATGGGACACGGATTTCATGGAAAACATGGCTATTCTTGAGCCGAATTCCGAGGCCAATTTTTTCGGGAACCTTTGTCTAACGAGTTACGTCATCTAGATACAACCTGCACCGATAATGGTGACAGACTAAATTCAATAATGAGGAATGACGATATGTTCACAACCGTCTTCAAGAAAATACAAATTTTCATCATGCTTTGCAGTGTTTTTGCCTTAGCCGCTTGTTCATCAACGCCGGATAGTGACGTGCCAACCGGAACCGATATCTACATTGACTCAATTGAGGTGTTTATTATGGAATCGTTCCCGGTGCAAGCGTCCGTGTTAGTGCAGGGCAACTTAGCAGATGGATGCGTCAGTATTGCAGATATGTCTGTTGTCCGTGAAGACAATACCTTCGCCGTGACTATTGAAACCCAACGGGACGGCGAGATGTGTACAGAAGCGCTGGTGCCGTTTGAAGAAAATATTCCGCTAGATGTGTTGGGTCTGCAAGCAGGCACTTACACAGTAGCGGTAAACGATGCGACGACAAGCTTTACCCTTGATATGGACAATGTCTTACAAGAAGACAGTACAGAATCAGAAACTGGAGATCGGGTTACGCTGGAGCGGACGGCGTGCTTTGGCACTTGTCCAATTTACACCGTTACCATTTATACCGATGGGCGCGTTGTCTACGACGGACGCGACTTTGTAGATGTGAGTGGCGCGCAAGAAAGCCAAATTGATCCAGCTGATGTCAGTGCATTGGTCACTTATATGCAAGACAACGGCTACTTTGAATTGGAAGATGCATACAACGAGGTATTGATTACCGACATGCCGTCTGCCATCACATCACTGACCGTCGATGGGCAAACGAAACGCATTGACCATTATTTTGGTGATGAAAGCGCACCGTTTGTGCTGCAACAAATTGAAAATCGCATTGACCAGCTTGCGAACACTGAACAGTGGACCGGGGCAGAAGTCCAAACCACAGGCGGACTTTTCGGTCAGGTCATTGTGCGTGGCCTAGAGACAGCAGCAGAGCTACCCGCAGGCACCGTGATTACCGTGCGCTTAGAAGATGTCTCGCTGATGGATGCACCTTCAGTAGTAATTGCGGAACGGGTTTACACAGACATAACCCAACTGCCTATGTTTTATGATCTTGTGTTTGATCTGAACGCAATTGATCCGGCACTTACCTATGCCGTTTCCGCAGCGATTGTGGATGCTGAAGGAAATGCGTTGTACTGGAATGACACCATGCATCCTGTCTTGACCTACGGGGCGGGGTCAACAGTTGATATTGAGATGGTGCCAGCGCAATAAGTCCTCGTGCGTGTAGGGGGCTTGCGTGTCAACTGCCCGAATAAACCTTGGAAGTTGCGAATATGTCTGCAACTTCCAAGTATTGTTTTCCTTCATCAACGAGCCCAATTTGTAGTAAGACGAGGCCTGTTGAAACGCGTTCTATAAATCCCCATTGCCAAATAGCAGTTGGGGTAACCTTGGTCAAGTCAGCCAGTAATTCGCAGCGCTGAATGCCTAACTTGACCGTCTCTCCCCCAAGTAATTCTTCAGCCCAGCCGCGCATCGGCACGGCTAAGTCACAGGCTTTCTCCGCATATAGCCCGTCTGGATCTACAAATTTATAAGTATTTTCATCAGCAGTGAGTGTGTTGTGTTCGTGGGCGTCGCCATGTACTAAAACACAGTCTGCGGTCGCATGGGCCGTGATGCGCTGTGCGCAAAAGTCTAGCGCGGTAGCAATAACTGGTTTCGAGCATGGACGCCCCAATTCGCGCCAAGTTGTCTCGATAAAAGTTGCGAGCCATTGCGCTTTTTCTGCCCCGGTCATAAATCCATGTGAGTTGGTTAGTGGGTGCCATGCGGCTTGGAGCGTGGTGCAGATCGTATGGATTTGCGCATCGATGGATAAATTGGCAGCAGCGAGTTGCGGACCCAAGCGTTCGATCAACATCGCATTATGATCAGACTCTAGGGCATACAATTTGGCATAGCCCTGGCCGTTTGCCAGTTCTAGGATCAAGGCTTCATTGGCGACATTGCAGACATTGGGCATGCCAATCTTGAGGATTGCTAGCGTGCCGTCAGTGCGTGTAGCGGGGAGGACAATGCTTTCTGTACCACCATCAAGTGCTGTGCCAACGGTGAGGTCCCATTTGTCACATAGATCTTGAATGGTTGTCGGTAATTGTTGCAACCAGTGCTGCGCAACAGCGCCTTGTGATTTGGCTCTTAGCTGAACAGCTTCGGGGGTATACATACCGTCTCTATGCAGATTGTGGCTTTGGCGACACCTTGGCCTTACGAATATTGATCCACGTCACCCCAGCCAAAATCAAGACACCACCCAGCACTAACATCAAGGTGAGTTGATCTTCTAAGAAAATCACGCCGCCAATAATGGCGAAAACGGACGACATCAGCGTAAAGGGCGTGACCTGCGCAACCGGATAGCGTTGTAGCAGATAATAGTAGGCTGAGTGGGCGAAAATCGAGCTGCCAACTGCAGTGTAGATCAACATTGCCCAGCCTAGTGCAGATGCATTTAGCATGGCTGGAACTTGACCCGTTTCAAAGACTGCGGACATGAGTAGTAACGTTGGCCCGCCAATCAGAGAGACCCAAGCGGTGATGGTCAACACCGGAATGTCTGGCAAGCGGCGCACTTGGATCATGGCAAATGCAGAGAATACAGCCGACAGCCCCATCCAGAGTAAGGCTGGAATGTCATCAAAGGCGGCAGGGTCAAAGCTAATAAAGATCGCCCCGATAAATGCGATGACGGTACCGGCAATGCGCTGGGAGCCAACGGTTTCGCCCAAAATCAAGTAGCCAAGAATGAGCGAAAACGGCACTTCAAGCTTGCTGAAAATTGCGATGGCACCAGTGTTTTCGGCTAAGGCAATTGACATATATAGCGATAGATAAACGCCAACGCCAATCAGCGCGCCAACTTTCAGGAGAGATAGTAAGTGCTCACGTGGCGCTTTGATGTATCCCGCTAACAAGATGGCGAGCAAACAAAAGCGCAGCCCTGTGAAGAAAATTGCAGGGAATTCTTCAAGCCCAATTGCCGCCGCAATATACATGGATCCCCAAACAATATTGACGATGACGATTAGTAAAGTGTGGATTGGGCTCATAGAAAATTTTCAAGTGCAGCGATGGCAATGCCAAACTCACCAGCGACAGAATAGAGTAGATAAAGACGCGCATCCTCTTCAAAAATTGCCGGGTCACGTAGCTGACAGACTGGCTCTGATGCTAATCCGCGTGTAGACGGCAGCTTAGGTAAATGGCCACCTTCATAGTCGCGCTCTGGTGCTAATACTAGCGTAGAGGGCGTGGTTTCCCATGTGTGCCAGTCTGCTGTTAGCCGGATGCGCGTGAACAAAATGCGTTCTGGGCAATCGTGAGCATTGCTGTAAAAGACAAAAAGTGTATCGCCTTGGCAGTACACTGCGCAATGGCGCATGTCTGGTGTGAACAATGTTGGTCCTTGTTCAAAGTTTTGTAACCCATCAGGAGAGCGATAGAAGATCCCTGGCATGGCCAAGGCGTAGTGCTGACTGCTCCACTGAAAAACGCGGAAGTAGGCCTCGCCAAGTGAATTCGGAAGGGCGGTAAAGTCGAGGCCGTCTTGAGACAATGCCACTCTGGTAGATTGGATTATTTCAGCGCCAGTTGAGGTATCCGCACCGTGATAATACATGCGGATTTGCCGTGTTTCATGATCGACATGCACATCGGGCGAGGCGATGTGTCCTGCAAAGTGAGAGATTGCCAGCGGTAGGACTCCCGGCGTGTAAATTTGCCAAGGTCCAGCGAGCGAGTCGCTATAGGCCAAGCGAATGTAGTCGCCATCATGGTGTGCAAAGTACAAATAGTAACGAGCAAGTGGATTTTCAACCCAGTCTGGCACGCGAATAAGCGAAGGGCCATTGATGTTTGACCCCATCCGCGAGTCCATATTGGGCCGAATGATGGGATTAGTAGGGAAGCGTTTTAAGTGCATCGCAAGCTAAGGTGTTGGTAATGTAATCGACTACAAAAAAACTAGATGCCTACACTTTCAAAAAGCTGCGAGTTGGTTCGTAGTCGTATTCGATTGGTTACAGCACATTTGAGACTGTTAACTAACCTGAATTCTGGGTTACACATGCTGGTTTAGGAACACGAATATAGCGAATGGAACGAATTGCGCGAATAATAAGTAGAAAATTCGTGT
>JAHDBS010000272.1:0-2432 GCA_020630225.1 Anaerolineales bacterium
TCCGCGCTGTAAAACCTGCTGCCACCATGGTTGAGTGCAGTGGCTTGATTGATGAGCGTTTACTCGTAGAAATTGAAGTAAGCGCGGTGGTTGCTGAGTAAACCTGACCGTTTGAAAAAGAATTTTGCGAATGAACAGGCAGTAGTCGGTTGTTCATTACATTCGCAGCGCTAAGTCCAAAATATCTGTTAAGTAAAGACACCTTAGATCGGTGCTTCAAAGGCGGTAATTGGCGGCAGTTCCCCTTCAAATTTTTCAACCTCTACTAAGGTGGTGTGCGCACTGGGGCCTTGGGCTAGGCTGGAAGTGCCTTTGTCGCGCGTCAGCACATTTGGGTTGCCGTGTTTGTCTAAAGCGCCAGTTACGCCTGGCTCAATGGGGTCATACCAAGCACCAGTGCAAAGACGAATGACGCCAGGGCGCAGGTCGTCTGAAATAGTAACCCCAGCTAAGCAGGCTCCGCGTGCATTGAAAATCCGGACAACATCACCAGCGACGAGGCCACGTGCTGCTGCGTCAATCGGGTGCAGGGTAACAGGTTCGCGTCCGGCAATCTTGCGTTTACGGCTGACGGGGCCGCTGTCTAACTGACTATGCAGCCGGACTGGCGGTTGGCTTGAAATCAGATGCAGCGGATAGTCTGTAGCATTCCCCAACCATTCATAAGGTTCCAACCACGCGGCATACCCCGGACAGTCTGCATAGCCAAAACCAGCGACAGTTTCCGAAAAAATCTCGATTTTGCCACTTGGCGTTGGCAGTGGATTGTTGATTGGATCTGCGCGAAAGGCGGCTAACATCACGTTGGTCGGCGCTGGTGGCGGTAGCTCCGCAACGCCGTTCTCCCAAAAAGTGTCAAAGTCTGGCAGGGTAAAGCCATAGCTTGCGCCACGCGTAATAGTGTGCTGCCAGAGGTGGTGGAGCCACTCAGTTTCGTCACGGCCTGCAGTAAAAGCATCTGCTGCGCCAAGCTTTTCGGCTAATCCGCGAAAAATTTCAAAGTCTGGCCGCGACTCGCCAACTGGATCAATCGCTTTATGCATCGCCGTGATCATGTAATCATGCCGATTGATGCAGATGTCATTGCGCTCTAGCATGGTGGTGCTAGGGAAGACTATATCCGCATGACGCGCGGTGCCTGTCCACCAAATTTCGTTGACAATAACGCAGTCTGGCTGCTGGAATGCCCGCACCAGCCGATTCAAATCCTGATGATGGTGAAATGGATTGCCGCCTGCCCAATAGACAAGCTTGATGTCTGGATAGGTCAGCGTCTGCCCGTCAAATGGATACGACTGCCCTGGATTCAGCAATAGATCTGCAATGCGAGCAACCGGAATGTAGGTGTCAACCGGATTATGCCCGTGTTCCACTTTAGGCCATTGATGATAGTAAATTGGCGCGCCAATGATGCTATCAGCGCCGTAAAACAAGCCAAAGCCGCCGGCTGGCAGCCCAATTTGGCCCAGCATCGCGGCAAGGGTGATGACAGCCCAAATCGGTTGCTCACCATGGTCTCCACGCTGAATTCCTGCGGCCAATGTCACCAACGTGCGTCCAACCGCCATTTGGCGTGCTAACGTGCGAATGGTTTCGGCAGAGCAGTCACAAATGTGCGCTGCCCACTCAGCTGTTTTTGGCGTGCCATCGGTTGCGCCAGTGAGGTAAGCCTTGAATGTATCGAAGCCCACGGTGTAAGTCGCTAAGAATGCTGCGTCATGGAGGTTCTCGGTCAACAATGTGTGACAAAGCCCCAGCATGAGGGCGGTGTCAGTGTTAGGGCGAATTGATAGCCAACTGGCGTCCAGATCTGTCGTTAGATCGTTTTGACTAGGGCCGATGTTGACAAAGGCTGTTCCTGTGTCGCGACAGGCCTGCATCATTTGGCGCGTCGTGTGCCGCCCAATACCGCCTGTAGCGACATCCATATTGCGGAGCGGCGCACCTCCAAACATCACCACCAGATCGCCATGCTGTTCGACGACTGGCCAAACGGTGCTGTCGCGTAATAGCGCACGACAAGGCCCAACAATATGTGGCGTGGTAACGAGCCCGGCTGCGTAGCTATAGTTGCCCTCGCTGCGCGTGTAGCCACCAATGCAGTTCAAAAACCGATGAATTTGGCTCTGCGCATGATGAAAACGCCCCGCGCTTGCCCAGCCATAGGACCCGCCAAAAATAGCGTCATTGCCGTGGTCGTTACGTACACGGTCAAGTTCTTTTGCAGCTAAGGTGAGGGCGGTTTCCCAATCGACTTCGATGAATTGTTCTTGGCCGCGACTCGCCTTACTCGCTGCGCCACGTTCTAAAAACCCCTTGCGTACTGCTGGACGCATAATCCGAGCGCGACTGTGGGTGGCGCCAGGTAAGCCCGCCATAATGGGCGATGGTTCGTCATTGGCTAGCGGGGTGATGTTGGTGACTTGGCCGTT
>JAHDBS010000272.1:2532-6376 GCA_020630225.1 Anaerolineales bacterium
TTAGCCAGCTAGAACACCAGCCATCTTATCTAGAGCCATATTCCAACCCATTTCACCAGGTGAGCCGGCTGGAATGCCAGCGTGAGTCATGGTCATCTTGGTGCTGCCGCCCAAGTCTTCCAGTTCGACAATCACGTCAGTAATGTCAGGCTGATCCATCCCCATGGCGGCGGGAGACATAATGTTGCCGTCGGCGTCTGCCATGGCTTCGGTGTAAACCAAGCGTGTCTTCGGAGTGATCTCTTTATATTCCCCGACCATCCACATTTGCATGAGGCCATTTGGGGTTTGCATTTCCATGCAGATCTTGCGTTTGCCACCGACAGTGACATCCATTTCTGCGACTGGAATCGTTGCGCCCATGGGACCGTACCATTTCTGAAAGTTGGCGGCTTCTGTCCACATGCTCCAGACCATATCGATGGAGGCGTCTAAGGTGCGTTCGATCACGACACTGTTTTCACTCATGTTTGTTCTCCGTACTATTGAGTTGATTGAGATAGTCTTCCATCTGGTCAAAGCGCTGTTCCCAAATATGGCGATACTGTTCTGTCCAGTGTGAAACTTCTTTTAGTGGGGCGGCATTTAAGGTACACGGTCGATACTGTGCTTTCTGACCTTGGACAATGAGGCCCGCTTTTTCTAGCACACGAATATGCTTAGAAATGGCAGGCAGGCTCATTTCAAACGGCTCCGCGAGCTCATTGACGGTGGCCGCTCCTTGCGAAAGGCGCGCCAATATTGCACGGCGTGTCGTGTTGGCTAAGGCTGAAAATGTTAGATCAAGTTGCGTGTCGCTAATCATGCTAACCCTTATTTAGCTAAATGGTTATTTATCTAGTTGGTAAAATAAAGGTGTTTGAAGATTTTGTCAAGCGGAGAGCGGAAAATTGCTTAATTGGCGAACTGTTGAATTGTGGAATTGTTAATGGAAAGTCACGCTGTATCATTAGTTGGGTTGCATGCATGCACCAATTAACAATTACCCGTTCATCAATTCAACAATTAATTATTTATCCTTGCTTGACTTGTCCCTTTGGGCCAGCCCTATACTGCGTTTATGACACACAATTCAGCATCTGATCTGGTTCAAATTGGGCGATTTATGCAGCTGACTCAGCTGTCGCGAAAGGCGTTGCGGCTCTATGAGCAGCGCGATATTTTGCATCCGATGTGGATTGATCCAGAAACGGGGTATCGGTTTTATAGTGAAGACCAAGTTGCAACCGCACGGCTTATTCGGCTGTTGCGCGGCATGGAGATGCCGCTTGCGACCATTCGGCAATTGATCACTGCCGAAGAGGATGCCGCGGTTGACATTGTGCGTCAGTTCCAGCGGGAACAAGCTCAGCGCGCGGAGCAATTGAAAACCACGGCACAGCTTGCGTGCCGACTGCTCACAAAGGAGACAACGCAAATGTCTATCGAAATTAGTATCAAGTCTGTTCCAGCCCAAACCATGGTCTGTCACACAGCCAAAGTCAAAATTGCAGACTTCCCTGAATTTATTCAGAAAACACTGGGGATGTTGTATCACCACGTTGACTCAGCTGGGGCGCAAATTGCGGGGGATCCCATTGCGATGTATCACGGGCCAGTCAATGAAGACTCAGACGGCCCGGTGGAAATCTGCTGGCCCTATAGCGGCGAATTACAGCCGACAACTGGCATTACGCTGCGCCATATGCCCGCACATCAGTTGGCCTATCATCATGCGCCGCTTGAGAAGTCGCGCTTCCCAGAAATCATCGATGTTTGGAATGCTGTGATCGATTATGCCCAGCAAAACAAGCTAGAAACCTTTCCCGAGGGGCTTACGTGCTATGAGCAATGGCCACAAGACACGAGCGTGTTGGTCGGCTGGCCGTTTGTGGAATAGCCAGCTTGCAACCTTAACAAAAAACGGTGACAGATTGCACTGTCACCGTTCTCTAGGGTTACCTCTAAGCGTTTGTCTGTCTTGCGTGCCCTAAAACTCCGTCTGCCGTTCATTGTGACCCCATAGAATTTTGCTTTCCATGGACATCCCATCGTTGTAAGTAGGGTGGATGACACTGACCGATAAAATGCCATATTGAAAAGGCTTCAGCGTGACTGTTCCAATGCCGTCTTCAGTAGGGATTGTGATCTCGCCTTCTCTAGCCTGATTTAGAACGTCAATGCTTGTTTCGGTCATTTTTAGGCCCTTTGCTAAATAGATCTTGAGGATGCTATTACTATGCATGTAGCCAATAACTGGCGTGTCACAAGTAATGTGTAAGCGCATTGCAGTTGGGTCTGTATAAGCAGCACCTGCGATCACGTTGTTTACGTCCACACCGTTGTACATCTTTGCGTTCGGGTCACAACTAAGCTCTTCTTCAACGGGCTCTGCTGTCGCTTTAGGTTGTGGCTGTGGAACAACCACTCTGGGTGAAGGCACCACAACTTTTGGGGGCGGTACTACTTTCTTGGGCGCAGGTGCTTCAACGGCGTATAGCGTTGTGGCGAGGCTAAGCGTCAATGCAATTGTGATTGTGATCAACGCGGTCAATTTAAGCAGTTTCTGATGGATAAACATTTTTGTTATTTCTTCCTCAATGACTAAGTTCTGCTTTACAGAACTCAATGTGCAGCTGGGCATGATCTGTACGTTGCCATTGGATGAATTCCACAGCTAGATCACCTGTACTGTTTTCGTTTTTTACCTTCAATAGTTGGGCTGAATACCTATTTCTTAGTTGTTTTGCATTAATATCGAATTCGTTTCATTCGCATCCTAAAACCATCATGTGTAACCCAGAGATCTTGAAACTTACCTAGATCTGCGGCTCAGTAAGACATACTGGTAAAGTCCTGTTGAGATGTGCTTCACACATCTTGCTCGCTAATAACCAAATAATAGGCTTGGCAAGCGCGGCAGATCGGGCATAATTGGGGTTCGACTGCCTTTTACACCCGACTTTTTCGGGCAGTTAAGACCTATGCCAACCTCGTCTTCTCACACCTCTCTTGTCGCCACAGACGTCAAAGTCTTTGTGCCAGCTAAAGACTTCAAGGCTTCCCTTGCGTTTTATACTGCGCTCGGGTGGACAGTGAATTTCCGCGCAGAAGATGATGGCATTGCAGAGTTGGCGTTGGCAGACAGTCGTTTCTATTTGCAGAATTACTATCAACGTCAGTGGGCGAATAACTTTATGCTGCAGATTAGCGTTACGGACGCTCAAGCGTGGTACGCCCATGCGAAGGCTGTGATTGCAGCTGGTGGTTGGAAGTCGGCCCGCGTGCAGGCGCCCGAGCGGCAAGACTATGGGGCGTTAGTAACCTTTGTGTGGGACCCAAGCGGAGTGCTACTACATTTTGCGCAATGGGACAGCAGCACAGACTAATTAGACGAGGACATAATGGACACTTCAGGATATCAACAATCACTGATCACGCTTTTTCAAGAAGCTTATGGCGTTTCAGAGGCCAAGACTGGGTATTACCTAGACTCGGGTCAGGCGGGGTTGTTTGGGCAACTTAGCAAGCTGAGTGCGGCGCAAGTCTCAATGGCTATCCCGGCAGGGCAGGAGACTATTGCGGGCCATTGTCAGCATCTGCTGTATACCTTTGAATTCTTTATGGCAATGGATCGTGGTCAGCCGATGAAGCCGGATTGGGAAGCCAGTTGGCAACCTGCCACCGTAACAGACGCGGAGTGGGAGACGCTAAAAGCCACGTTGCGCCGTGAATACGACGTGTTTATTGCCGCGATTGCTGCCCGTGATGAGTGGCCGCAGCCCGCCGTTGGCGCAGGCATGATGATGTTGGCGCATACGGTGTACCACGTCGGCGTCATCGATAAGATGATGTCGTTGGTGGG
>JAHDBS010000008.1:0-25097 GCA_020630225.1 Anaerolineales bacterium
GAGGGGCGCTTTACATTTGGAAATTTACGCACTGGCGAGTACACCCTTGAAATCACAAAAGATGACAAGGTGCGCAAGTCAGTAAAAATTGAAATTCCGTCGCCAGATTACGAATTTGACGTCTGAAGCAATTCAGAATTCATTGTCGCAACATTGCACTCAAGATCATTTCCACGTCCTTGAGTCACATATAGGAGATAAAAATGCCAGAATATTTATCGCCAGGGGTCTACGTTGAAGAAGTAGACAAAGGGCCTAAGCCAATTGAAGGTGTGGGAACAGCCATGCCAGTCTTCATTGGGTTTAGTGAAAAAGCACAATCTGTGCAGCGTCGTGATGGGGAGTTGGTCACGACAGATCTCACAGGGCGTCCAGAATTGGTCACCAATTGGACCCAATATAACCAGAAATTTGGCGGTTTCGTCAGCGGGGCAGTGATGCCGCTGTCTGTATATGGGTTCTTCCAAAACGGGGGTTCACGCTGTTACGTTGTGAGCGTGAAATCTATTCCAGCAGCGCAAGCAGGGTTGTTGAATTCGGCTGGTAAACCACAGCTTGTGGTGAAAGCGGCGACTGCTGGCTTTGATGGCGCAAAAATGCGCGTTCAAATTTCACAGCCGCAACCAGATACGCCTCCTGCACCTGCCGCAGACAAAAAGGCCAAGGGCAGCAAGGCCAAAGATGGTGGGGCAGATGCTCCAGCCGGTGGCGGCGGCGGTGCTGACATCAAAAATTTCCACATTGTGGTGGAAAAAGAAAAAGCGAGTGGCGGCTGGCACACGATTGAAACTGTTCGTAACGCATCCATCGCTCAAAAAGAAACCGATGCAGGCATGGTGGCGACCGTGGCCTATCAAGGCGAAAAGCCGCAATTCATTGAATTGGTCGTGGTTGACGCTGCGGCAGATGTTGCCGCATTGGTCCCGCGTGATCAAACGCAACCACTCAGTATTGAGAACAATTACCTGACGCCAGCACAAGTTTCTGACTTCCAAGGGGAAATCATGGAGCGCACTGGCATTGAAGGGCTCGAATCCATCGATGACATCACTATGGTCGTGGTGCCAGATCTAATGACGACGATGCCAGGCGAAAAGTTGGATCTACAAATGGTCAAGGCTGTTCAAACCAGCATCATCGCACACTGTGAAAAAGCATTTGATCGCGTTGCCATTTTGGATACACCACCGGACTTGAACCCACAACAAGTCAAAAACTGGCGCATGAATGTGACTGGCTTTGACTCAAGCTATGCAGCCATGTATTACCCATGGATCGAGGTCAATGATCCGGTCACGAACCGGCCAACGCAAATTCCACCTTCTGGCCATGTGGCTGGTGTTTGGGCGCGAAGTGATAACACCCGTGGTGTTCACAAGGCACCAGCAAATGAAGTGGTCCAAGGCGCAACCGGCTTAGCTTACAACTGCACCAAAGGCGAGCAAGATGTGCTCAATCCAAATGGTGTGAACTGCATTCGCGCATTCCCAGGCATGGGCATTCGCGTGTGGGGGGCGCGAACGCTTAGTAGCAATCCATCATGGCGCTATATCAACGTTCGCCGCCTATTCAACTATGTTGAAAAGTCAATTGAACGTGGCACGCAATGGATCGTGTTTGAACCGAATGAACCGCGTCTCTGGGGGCGTGTCAAGCGCGATGTCACTGCGTTTATGAAGACTGTGTGGAGCAGTGGTGCTCTGTTTGGAACCTCTCCAGATCAAGCGTTTTACGTTCGCGTAGATGAAGAACTCAATCCACCAGAGTCACGTGATCTTGGTCGTTTGATTATCGAAATTGGGATGGCACCAGTCAAACCAGCTGAATTTGTGATTTTCCGTATTAGCCAATGGCAACCAGGTGCGGAATAAACCCAAAGCAATAACGGAATAAAGGAGATTATCGATGCCTGCTAGTTTATATGAGGGTAAAGAAGACCCACTTGTCTCGTTCAATTTTGGTCTTGAATTAGAAGGTGCTGCAACCGGTTACTTCAAAGAAGTCAGCGGTTTAGGCTCTGAAACGGAAGTTCAAGAGCACACTGTTGTGTCCGAAAGTGGTCAACAAATTGTGCGTAAGGTTCCAGGTCGCTTGAAATGGGGCGATATCACGTTGAAGCGTGGCATTACGTCAAATCTTGATATTTGGGACTGGCGCAAAGAAGTTGAAAACGGAACTGTGTCAAAAGCACGCAAGAACATTAGCGTCGTGATGTTTGATCAAGAAGGGAAAGAAGTTGCACGTTGGAACATTAGCAATGCTTGGCCTTCAAAGGTTGACGGTCCATCGCTAAGTGCTGACAGCAATGACATTGTCATGGAAGAACTGACAATTGTGCATGACTTTATCGAGCGTGAGAAGTAATCACTGAATGACAGCGGCAGGTATTCTCCAAAGAGAGTGCCTGCCGCCGTTTAGATTGAGGTGCCATTTCGATGACTGAGTTTGACTTCGAACTACCGATTGGGTTTACAGACGGGAACGGTGTTGTCCACAAAACAGGGCGCATGCGTCTGGCGACCGCTTATGACGAAATCGCGCCTTTAGGCGATGCTAGGGTTCAGAAAAATGATGCATATCTTGCGATCTTGCTCCTTAGCAGGGTAATTACGCAACTCGGCAACTTGCCTGTGGTCACGACCACAATTGTTGAGAACCTGTTCATTGCTGATATGACCTATTTGCAAACGATGTATCGACAGATCAATGAAACTGGTAAATCCATTTTGCCGCTGATTTGCCCGCACTGTGCGCAACCTCACGACGTTGATCTAACCCTGTTGGGGGGATCAGTGGCTACCCCTTAACTCGTCTGCACGAGGAGGTAGCCTATTTAGCAATGCATTTTCATTGGTCACGCGATGAAATTCTCGCGTTGGAACACCCTGAACGGCTCCGTTGGGTGAATGAGATTGCGAAATTGAACAGCAGACAGAGTAATTTGTAATACATGTGTGACACGTCATCCTCTTGTGATAGTTCAACGCTGTCACAGCAAGATTTATGGCAATTGGCTGCGCTAATTGTTGAATTGTTGAAAGCTGAGGCTGCGCTTGAGCGGCAAAGATAAGCTTCACAATAGTTGATTTTTATATTTAGTTTTTTGCTATGGCTTACTATCCCAGTGTAATTCCAACACCCATTATTAGCGTCGGACTTGTAGATCCAACGATTGTTGGAACGTTTATTGTTCGCATTGATGGCGAAAACATGGGGCAGTGGCAAAACGTTGATGGTTTAGACATGCAACGCGAAGTTGAAAAATATCGTGAGGGTGGCACGAATGGCTGGGAATGGCAATTCCCCAAAGGCATTACCTACTCCGATATTACGCTCAAACGAGGCTATGTCTATAACGATTCAATGGAGCGCTTAGTGGATTGGTTCACGACCGGCGTTACATCTGGAACTGTGGTTCGGAAGAACTTTACCGTCGAAATTTGGCGCAAAGGACAAATTGCGCCACACACTGAGATTGATGTTTTTGGGGCATTCCCGATTAAGTTCTCAGTGTCTTCATTAGACATCACAAGTGATTCGGTATTTGTTGAGGAGATGACCTTGACCCATCAAGGGTATACCTTCCGAAATGAATATCCAATGGTAATTGCACCGCCGACACCATAATCTATTTGATGAGACAGCTCACATTTGCCCAGCGGATTAAGAACCGTGCCAAAGTGTCAACTGCAGTTTTGCAACGTGCGCAAAACAATGTTGTTGGGAATCGGGTTAAGCAACGCAAGAATTTGCAGGCAAAGCCAGCGGTGCTCCGTCAGGTGCAACCAGCGGTAGATGTGGCTGCGTCTCCAGAAGCATCGGACGTATCAGACAAGTTGCAACGCGCAACGGCAATTAGCAAATTTGCTCCGTTACAGATGTCGCCAAAAGCAATTGAAGGTAATGTAACTGGCCGAAAATACGCAATAGATCCGTCCAGTTCCGCTGAGGTAAATCGGGCAGCAGGCACCATACAGCGATATGAATTGCCGCGAGAGATTCTGAATCAACAGGTATCTCAAACTCCGCCTGTTCAGCACCAACCGTCAAATTATCTTTCGCCAACTGAATTTCAAGAAACGATTATGCGCTCTATCCAAGGAAGCGCCTTTGATCAAACTATGGATCAAAGGCCAACAGCGGATAGTGCGCCAGTAAATTCACCAAATAACAGCGTAGCACCACCAGTTTCAAAAGCGCATTATTTACGGCAAAAGCTTCAGCGCCAAGTTGCACAGCAGGGGGGGACTGCTCATGTTCAACGTGAACTGCAACAGGCACCACCGAGTGTAGCCGCAGGAGTACAGCCTAGTGGACAATCTGAATCACCTTTGCCAGCGCAATCAACAACGCCACCAACTGAAGCCCAAATACATGCCCATTTAGCACGTAGGGACAGAAGTTCAGTGGCAGATCAAATTGCGGCACGCATCCAACGCACCGCCGATGCGACTGCACAGCCAGCTACTGGGGCGGCGCAGAATGCCCCTAACCCAACGCCAACGTCTGAATCAACGGCGCAGTTGTTAAGTCGTACTGGTGTCAAGCCAAGCGAAGCACAAATACGTGCGCATCTTTCCCGCAAAGATGGCGTCTCTATTGCGGATCAGATCTCGGCACGTATTCAACGCGCGGCTGCCGAAACGCCTAAAGTGCAAGACGATTCTGAAGGTACACGTGCATTCAAGTTTTCTGCTGATCGTCCTTCGGTTGCAGATCTGTTGACTGCTCGGCGTAAAGCGGCCAATCCCAAATCGATTGATCGTGCAACTGCTGAAAGCAATAGTGAGACACGATCTGAGACCCAGAAACCAATTCGTCGAAAGGTGCGCAGTGAACGGGAATATATCTCGACGTCTGCATTACATCGGTTGAACAAAGTCTCATCGACTGACAGCCCTGCCACATCTGTTGATAAATTGGCACGTCAGACCGGTGCGATAAAACCTGTTGATCCACCAACGCCGCGAATTGAAAACATGTCTCGCACAGTTGATGCTTCAAGTGTGCAACGCTCAAGTTCTGCGCGGAATTCTACGACTAACAAGGGCGGGGGAGGACGTTCAACCAATGATCCACCCGACGATAGCGATGGTGAGCCAGCTTCTTTAGCGACGGCGCAACCTGACCTTGAATTCGCTAACTCAAAACCTAATCCCTCCACCGTTGATGTTCAAGCAGCGCGAATGCTAAGTACGCCTCCGAATCAGGAGGCGTTTATGCCAACTTCAATTGAACGCAACGCGCCTCTGTCTTCTGTTCCAGATATTTCCCGAGAAACTGATGATACACATGACACTGTGATGTCTAATCCAACAGTCGTGCCTGCGATGACGAGTGACGACAGTTCCACTGTTGTCGAAAAAATATCCGCTACCCAGCGACTATTGAAACCACAACAGTCCTCAACAATCCAACGTAGTTCTCTAGAAGAGCGAGACATCAATCTGGGATTGCTGGCACAGCCTACGTTGCCTCCAGCGCAGTTGATCCAGACGACAACAGAGACTGCCTCTACTGTGCGCAGATCTGTGGCGGACAATGCTGTGGATAAAGAAGATCTTGATTCAACTGCAATTGACCCAATAGGCGATTTTGACTCGTCTCAACTAGTGCGATCTGCAAATGCAGAGTCTACGGCTGCAAATACCAGTCAGCGGCAGACTAATGATCCGAACGGTCAATTGAATCTGAATAGCAATGTGCATGCTTTTTCTCAAACTGTCGATAATGAAACGGAGGCTTCAGCTTCACAGATTAAGCCAGTCGGGCAATCTGAAGCTATTCAACGCAGCTTTGTAGCAAGGCCAGCCGCTAAGACTAAGGCTTTATCTCAGCTTGCAGCGAATGCAAGGGCGGGTAGTTCTAAGACAGAAAACCTAGCAACAGGCGCGACTACTGCACAAGTCGATCGCAATTTTGAAGATGCGCTGCCCAGCGTTGCGTTGTCCCAAAACGACGCTGGAACAGACAGGTCGATGGTTTCAGTACAAAGAGATGACAAAACGCTTGGTATCTCCAAAGCAACGCAAGGATCCAGCATCCGACGTGCAACTCGGCCTGTAAGCACCGGTGTGCAGGTCAATATGCCGCTTTCCACTAGTGCCGCCCAGACGAAATCCCTTTCGCAAGGTGTTAATGCAAAAGCCAAACCTGCAAGAACGGAGACGTATACAAACCAGACTATTCAGCGCGAAGCAATCATGCCTGAAGCAGCAGATGATAGCGACGATGAAAATGATATGGATGGAGGGAGTACACCTGAGGCCTTGGACTTTCAGTCGATTGCAGCAGATGTCTTGCCGTTAGTAAAACAGTTGCTCGCGATTGAACGAGAGCGGAGCTTTTAGCAATGGCTGATGCATTTATCGATCAAAGCGGAAAGACAAAACCGTTGCCGTCCAAGTTGGGCAAAGCAAGAACTGGGTCTGGTAGTGCGGTTTCACGTGCCAAATTCAAGGTGTTTCCATTTGCGTCAGACGGCAAAGTGAAAGGCAAGGGCTTTGAGCTTCCCATTCAATTTCGCCCCAATAAATTTACGTTTGCCAGTTCGGCGGAATGGTGTGCACCCGGTCAAAAAGGCGATAAATATAAGCGCCATATCAAAACGAAGCCCGGCGATCTGAGCCTCAATTTGTTTTATGACACCACCGGGTGGGAAGCAGATGTGCGTATTTTTGTTACGCCTGTCATTGCGTTGACGCATGCGGTTGAAGATTCTTGGTTCAAGACAAAATTGTCCGGCGCGTCTAGTGACGTCCAGAAAAATAGTGCACCGCTCGTGCGTTTCGAGTGGGGGTCAATTACATCTTATTTGTCTTATGTTAGCAGCGTAAATGCAGACTATGACTGGTTTCATCCGGCTGGCTTTCCAATGCGGGCGAGTGTCAGTGTCACACTCAATGCCTTTTTAGGAAATGACACCAAACCACTGCAAAACCCAACGTCACGGTCTGAAGCACGCGGAACGCATGTGGTTGGGTTCGGACAAACATTAGAGCAAATTGCATTTGAACACTATGGTGACGTTGGCTATTGGCGGCATTTGGCAGACACCAACGACTTGCGAGATCCGATGCGACTCAAGCCAGGACAGTTACTGAAGTTGGTTCCACTTGACTGATTAAGCTATGGATTTTCAAGTCAAGATCGATGGCAAGAAATTAGACCTTGCTGACAAATACATGTTGCTTGGGATTGAGGTGGATTTGGCTACCAATATGCCAGCCATGTTTGTCTTGCGATTTGGCGATCATGTGAAGGCAGGCACTAGCAAAACCGAGTTCGTGCACTTGGATAGCACCGTATTCAAAATTGGCGCAAAGGTTGAAATTAGCGCCAAAGAATTCGAATCCAAATCATTCAAGCCAGTTGGAAAAGGCTTGGAAATTGTCTCGATAGAGCCGGTGTTCGGTGATACCGGAATGACCCATTTTGTGGTTCGTGGCTACGATAAATCGCATCGGATGCGGCGTGGCACAAAGACTCGCACGTTTCTAGATCAGTCTGATTCGGCGGCCATCAAAAAAGTGTGTGGTGACTATGGGGTGCAGGTAGATGTAAAAGGACTCACGAGTTCGCATCCCTACCTTATCCAGCATAACCAGTCGGACTGGGATTTTATTCAAGCCCGCGCCGAATTGTTTGGGTGTGTGCTTCGGGTTGGTACAGATGGGAAGCTGCGCGTAGAGCCGGTTGCAACAAAGTCAGGGTCTCCCATCAAGCTGGACTACACGGATGACTGGGTGTCATTTTCACCCCGCATCACTGCGGCGAGTCAAGTAGGTGACTTAGTGGTCTTGGGCTACGACAGCAGTAATGGTAAGGCTGTGAAGGCCAAGGCCCAAACAAAAATTACACCGACGCTAACAGCCAAGGCAAAAAGCGAACCGAAGAAGGGTGTTCAAAAGAAGTCTGAGTACACCTTGACGCAATATCCTTCGATCAAGTCTGCGTTTGCGAAAAAATTTGCAGACGGCATGGCAAGTCGAATAGGCTCTGAGGTGGTTGAGGCGCGCGGGCATTGTCTCGGTAAAGTCGCCATGCAACCGGGTGCTGTCATCAAAATTGATGGGGTAGGAAAACGCTTCTCAGGCGAATATCAGCTAACAGGCGTCACCCATAAGCTTGGCGCGAACAAGCAGTTTATTACTGAATTTCGCATTGCCAACCATGACACGTTACGGTCATTGGTTTCTAAGAACGGTCTGAAGGTCACTGAGAACCGGATTGATGGTGTTGTTGTTGGTGTCGTCACGAACATTCAAGACAAAGAGAAGCTAGGGCGCGTCAAAGTCAAGTTTCCGTGGCTGGGTCAAGACATTGAAAGTGAATGGGCCCGCGTGGCGACACCAATGGCGAGCACTAAAGCAGGTGTGTTCTTCCCGCTTGCTGTAAATGACGAAGTCCTTGTGGCATTTGAACATGGTGATCCGAACGCGCCGTTTGTGGTTGGATCGTTGTATTCCAAAAAAATCAAAAACCCGAACGAGAAAGCGATTTCCGGCAGTGATGTCAACTTCCTGACGTTCAAAGGTCGCTCTGGACATTACATTGAATTTTCTGAGAAGAGCGGCAAAGAACAAATTGGCATCTTTGGCGTCGACAAAGGTAACTACCTCAAGTTTGACACGAAGAAAGGCAAGCTTGAGATCAAAATGGCGAAAGCTGTTGAAATCAAATGCAAAGATTTCAAGGTTGAAAGCAGCGGCAGTATTCAAATGAAGGCTTCACGAGACGTAGAGATTACGTCGCAATCTAAGGTCTCGGTTGAAGCGCAACAAAAAATAGTAATCAAAGGCGGTATGGCTGTTGAGTTGTCAAACAATTCTGGCAAGTCCGTCAAAATCGGGGCAGCTACGGTCAATATCAACTCAGGTGCCTTGGAGGTAATGTAGATGGCTGGATTTGACGTTCTCAATTCAAGCTCGACAGTCTTGTGTATGCATGGCGGGAAAGCCAACCTGACCAAAATCAATCCGCGAGTAAAAGTGATGGGGGCGCCAACGTACACTGCACCTTGTCCGGTTGTCGTTGCAGGGTGTGCCTTTCCGCCGCCGCCAGCTGCGAATGGCCCTTGTGTTTCGGCGACCATTTCAATGGGGGCTGTCCGTGTCAAATCGATGGGGATGCCGGTAGTCGTTGGAAATCCAGGTGCGTTTTCGGCTGCTGTGACAGTCACGAGTGGCACCCCTTTACAGTACATTGCGGTGCCAACCCGCGTAAAGGCAATGTAACCCAATGGCGGATAACTTGAAAAATACACTGATTGGGAAGGGCTGGTCTTTCCCTATGCAGCTTGATCCCCAAGGCCGAATTGCATTGGTCACCAATAGCTCTGAGATTGAACAGTCCATGCGCATTATCTTGGAGACCTTGCCAGGCGAGCGCCGCATGCGCCCAACCTTTGGCTGTCGTGCCAAAGAGTTGCTATTTGAGCCGATCAATGGGGAGACCCAAACCCGCATGGTGGAGTACGTTGAACAAGCACTTGATATGTGGGAGCCGCGCATCAATGTGATTGCAGTTGAGGCCGAACCGCAGCCTGGGTACTTAGGACACTGGGACGTTGCAATTCGCTATGAAGTCAAAAGCACCCATGATGAACGGAGCATTGTGCACCCCTTCTTTATAGAAGACGAGGAGCCAGTGATATGAGTTTACCCATCCCTAATTTAGATGATCTTCGCTTTCAACGCGACTTAGTTGATGTTGCGCGGCGCAAGATTGCGCAATACTGCCCAGAGTGGACGGACTACAACCTGAGTGATCCTGGCATCACGCTCATTGAGTTGTTTGCATGGATGACAGAGCAAATTGTTTGGCGTTTGAACCGCGTACCCGAAAAAGTCCGGATCGAAATGCTCAATATGATGGGCTTCACAATCCAGCCGGCGACTACGGCACGGGTGCCGCTGACGTTTCGCCTGACAACACGATTGCCATTTTC
Source organism: Anaerolineales bacterium (assembly GCA_020630225.1). Classification (GTDB taxonomy): domain Bacteria; phylum Chloroflexota; class Anaerolineae; order Anaerolineales; family UBA6668; genus JAHDIM01. Next base: position 9,950 of record JAHDBS010000008.1, read on the forward strand.
AGAAGATGATGAATCCGTGGCGTGGGTCCCGAGCGGCACAGAGGTCGCTACACGGGCAACTGAAGAGTCCCCAGAGGTCGTGTTTTCTACAGACAATGGCCTAATGATTGTGCCGCCAGTGATTGTGCAGCTGCGCAAAGAAAGTGTGTACAACAAGAATTTCTTGCCCCGTCTAGGGTTGGAGCGCTTCAGCGTATTTAATGAAACGCGCCCGCAAGAAGGAGACCGTTTCTATATCGGATATGACGACCAAGCTGACTTAGCGGGTCACATTATCAATGTTGTCTTCGAATGCGAAGAAACGCAAGCCACCGGTATCCGCCGGAGTGATCCCCCTTGGATCTGGGAATGTTCGCTTGGTGGGGACACATGGACCGAAATTTTTCCTAGTACTCGTTCCGGTGAAGAAGATACAACTGGTGGTTTGAACAACGAAGATGGATCGATCACATTCCATTTGCCGCTCGAATTTAAGCCAGATGTTGTGCATGGCAAAGAAGCATTTTGGATGCGTTGTACCTTGCGTCAACGTCGCCGTGAACAGGGGATGTACTCGCAATCGCCATTGGTGACCTCTATGAAGGCGTTCTCCATTGGTGCATCGACCATGGCTAGCCAGTCGACCGTTGTAGATGGCGAAATCCTGGGTGAAAGCACTGGTGAACCAAGCCAAACCTTCGATCTGAATTACAGTCCAGCCCTCGCTCTTGCGGACGACGAGCAACTAACCGTTGAAGAAATGCAGTTTGGGGATGTTGTGCCAATACCGTGGCAGCAAGTCGAGACATTTGCAAACTCATCACCGTTTGATCGACATTATGTCTTGGACATCATCAATGGCATTGTCATGTTTGGGCCACGCATTATTCAGCCGGATGGTACGGCGCAGCAATATGGGCGTATTCCTGAACCAAACCGCGAAATTGCGATTTCAAAATATCGCTATGGTGGTGGGCAAGTCGGCAATGTTCCGGAAGGCCGCATTACGCAATTACGGTCAACCATTCCATATGTATTGGAAGTCGTCAATCTGGAACGTGCCAGTGGCGGGCGAGACGCAGAAAGCTTGGATGAAGCAATGTTTCGGGCACAGCGCGAAATTCGGATGCAAGACCGTGCAGTTACCGCCAAAGACTTTGAAGATCTCACCCTGTCCGCTTCGCGAATGGTTGCACGCGCCAAGGCCTTGGTGCCGCACATGAAAGGGGTGGACATGCCTGCTGGCTTGGTTGACATTTTGGTTGTGCCAGCAGTTTTTGATGCTGTTGCAGAACAAGACTATAAGCGTCTGGCGGTCACGCCCAAAATTGTGCAAGACACGACGCGCCATCTAGATAAGTATCGCTTGTTGACGTCTCGCATTCGCGTACAGTCGCCGAAATATGTTGGTATTCGCGTTGAAACTGAGATTATCAGCGGAGGGTATAGCAATCCTGAAGTCGTGCAAAACCGCGTGTTGTCTGTCCTACGTCAATATTTCTCACCGTTGGACATTACAACGGAACAAACGAGTGCGCTCTTTCCCGAAGATTGGGATGGCTGGCAGTTTGGTCAAGCAATTTTCCGCTCAGCGGTCTTCGCACTATTGCAGCAGGTACCGGGTGTTCAAAACGTGATTGACGTCAAAATTTACTCGCGTTCAATTGATATTTCGAAAGATTTTGATACGCGTGAGTTGCAATTGGCGATGGATGATGACGATTGGATTTTGTTGGATGCAGCGAAGCTGGCGATAGATCCTAATGTGTTGCCAATTTCATTGGCGCATCAAGTGAAGTTTGCTGAACTCTAAATCATGGTGAGTGCAATGCGAACGCGCCGCGCGGCGAAACCTGCGATCCCAGCACAACCTGCTATGGACTTGATTGTTGATCAATATTGTTTGTTCCCCGGCGATATTGTCACGATTACGTTGCAAGCAAAGGCCGTAAATCATCAGTTTGTCTTTCTGTTTGTGCCTGACTCATTTGAACTGCTTTCGAAAGAAGAGTTTGTGTCAAACCAGCCTCTGTCGTTGCCGCATTACGCTGCAACGCGGAATGGCGTGGTGATGGCCTGGGAGCAGACCGGACGTAGTGCGCAACATGTGCTAACACTCAGTGTTCAGGCGCAAGCGAACCCAACAGAAATTGCGGCACCGGCACAGTTTGTTGCATTTAGTAGCAATGCGCAACATTTAGCAGACTGTTCACCCTATGTCGACTTTGCGCACCATTCGCTTGACCCTTCCCAATGTGCAATGTATGCGACAACGGTTGACATCAAACCGAAGAGCACCTATCTCCAATATCTGCCAATGATTTATGAAACCGATCCTTTTATGGGGCGGTATTTGATGATTTTTGAGCGGATGTGGCAGCCAATTGTGTCACGCATTGACAACATCTCAGACTATTTTAATCCAAAGATTATGCCTGAGTCGATGCTGACGTACATGGCAACGATTTTTGACTTGGACTTTCACGAGGACTGGTCGGTATCCCGCAAGCGCCAAGTCGTAGAAATGGGACTGCGCATGCATCGACGGCGAGGGACGCGGCAGAATTTGCAAGACATTCTTGAAATTCACTCGGGCGGTGATGTTCAGATTGTAGAGCGCACTGCGCGCAGCATGCAACTTGGAAAAGATGCCACACTCGGGGGTGGCATTGCTTTAGGACATGACAATCAGCCGAATACTTTTCAGGTCACGCTCTGGGTTCCAACGCCTTCCGACGTGAGTGAAACGCATCGCCATACGTATCAACAACAGCTATATGAAGAGATGGACCAAGTCATTCAGCTTCATATCCCTGCCCAAGCGTCTTACAAGCTGACGCTCAATTTGGTGGACTAACCCCGCCTATTTGAAATGGAACATGTTTATGCATGACACAGCATTACTAGAAAAATATCCCGTTGACCGCCTGATTGCTGTCGATGGCATGGCGGTCACGGCAGATATCTGGACCGAAGCGCATGACTATCATCGCGCAATTCAGCGAATCTTGACACGCTACAGCGTGGGACACGGTGTGCTTACGGGTCTAGATGTAGTCCCAAGCGATCCGGCAGATAAGTCAGTGTTTATTTCACCGGGTCTGGCAATTGACCACGATGGCAACCTTGTTGTCGTGCAAAAGCCAGTGCCGTTTGAAGTCGGTAACTCAGCAGATGGCGTGATCTATTTGGTGATGACTTATGGTGAAGGGCGGGCTAGAGCCAAACAAGGGGCTAGTCCAGATGCCCCTTTGTATGTGACGTCGCAGTACATCATTGAGGCGCTGCCGCAGTTGCCGGACTACGCGCATATTGAACTGGCACGGATCAATCGGTCCGGACGAAGCAGTGCAATTACCGCCGCACATGATATTGCGCATCCACAAAAGAATGAGTTAGATCTACGCTTTCGGGTCTCGGTGATTGCCCCCCAAAAGCGACAAGTCACAATTGGTGTGCTGAATGTAGGTGTTGTAGATCTTGAAAAACGCTTGCTGGGGCTACGTAACCTCGCGCGCTATATCAATCGTCAACAGTCTGATATTCAAGTGAGCGTAGATTCCCACGTTCGATTCGACCAAGACCTAAGCACGTACGACCTGCTTTATATGACTGGCGCAGGGGATTTTGAGTTGCCATATCAGCAGGCATCAACACTGGTTGACTTTGTTGATGCTGGCGGGGCGATTCTGTATGAAAGTGATCGGACAGACTTTGGAGTTAGCGATCCACCAGCAGACAAAAGCTTTCAACAATATTTCTTAGACCCGTCAGGGATCAAACTCGAACTCATTCCGGCGGATGCTGATTTGCTAGCGCTCCCAAATGTGTTTGGCGCGTTGCCAAATGGGTATGAAGCCCAGCCCAACCCTGATGTGCGGTTTAGCAATCGGGGTGTAATGCTCTCGACTGCCGACTATACAAGTTTGTGGTCAGGGCTGTCCCGTGCTGGTGCTGCGTCGCGAGACTCCATTCGGGCTGCCTTAGAGTGGGGCGAAAACGTCCTGAATTGGGCGCTAAGCCGAGCTGTCTGACATGCGCAATAGCATTGCCATTCGACTTGCCTTAATTTGGATTGGCCTGTCCCTTAGTCTCGCGGCTTGTAGCCGCGTGACGCAGACCATTGAGTCTGAACTCACAGGCACTATCACGCCTGCGGGTACAAATGTGGCGCAAATTGTAACTGAGGTAGCGGTCACTGAAGTGACGTTAGAGCCTACTGTTGCCGCAACAGATGATTTGGCTACTGCAACACTTATGGCAACAGTGACCGGGGTGCCAACAAATACATTGCTGCCGACGAGTACCGTAGCGCCGACTAGCACTGTGCCGCCAACGTTCACGGCGACATCATGTCCATACACGGGAAAATTTTCGAGTATTTACAGCAATCATTCAGCTGATTTGGGATGTTTTCGACAAAGCGTGGCTAGTGATGAACAGGCCGCAGTCCAAGAATTTATTGGCGGATGGATGTTCTGGGACAACGCTACCAAACGAATATACGTCTATGGTGCCAATCGCGTGGCGCTAATTTATGACACGTCTACCTGGCCAACCGTTGGAGAACAAGTTTTTAGTTGCCCCGAAGGTCAAGCGTCGAACGTAAAAAGCGGTTTTGGAAAAGCTTGGTGCGAAGTTCCAGAAGTCAAGGCGCTCATGGGTGATCCGAAATCGGCAGAACGCAGTACAACGTTGAGTATTGATCAATTTGTGAATGGCTATATTTTGCAGTCAGAGTCAGTCGCATTCTTGACGTTTGGCAAAACGTGGCGTGCGCCGACTGGTAGCCTGCCGACACCAAGTGCGGCCAGCACGTCTGCCACTTTGGTAACACCAAGCGTCGCACCGTCTGCGACAACAGCAGCGACCCAAAATGCAACCCAAACCGCGCAACCTTAGTTTGGTATTGCTTGGCAGTGCATTTTTAGTCTCGCTCGCCGTTGCGTTATACGGGAGCTACTTTTTGTTTTGGAATGTATCTGCGGATTTAGCGGTAAGTGAAACATCATCTGTGATGCCAACGCCGAACGTGAATGAGCAAACTGGTGCTGAGCGTTCAACTGCGATGCCTATCGTCACGCAACTGCAAGCAGTCGTAACCGAGGACGTTTCTCAAAGACTGACACCGACAACAATCCCAGTTGAAGACTGGGTGAGTTTGGTGTTTTCAGGGTACACAAATCCGCAGCCGCCTGCTCCTGAAGTGGGGCATTTGGCAGTAGAGGTGTTTGGTGGGGCGTTACCGGTTGAAATTGAAATCGGATCTATTGCGGTGTCGTCGCCAATTGTGCCAGTGGGTTGGAGTAATAACTCAACGGGCGCCAACTCTTGGGATTCGCCTGAAAACGCAGTGGGTTTTGCAATCAACAGTGCTGCACCAGAGGCGCAAGGCAATACGGTGTTGTATGCCCATAACAATGTGTTGGGTCAGGTATTTCGTGATTTGGATCAGTTGCGCCCAGGCAATTTGATTGTGGTGCGGACTGATGACGGCAACGTTTGGGAGTACCTCGTTGAAGACGTGGTTGTGTTTGATGAAAGCGATGTTGACATGACCCAACGCTGGGCAAATTTGAGGGAGTGGTTTGCAAGCTCTGACTCTTCGCAACTCACGCTCATGACCTGTTGGCCGTATACAGGCAATTCGCATCGCGTTGCGGTACGGGCTGTTGGGGCATCGACCTAAGCTTGAGGAATTATTTTAGATGTTAAAAATCAAAAGTCGCTGGTTAGCAGTTGGGTGGGCATTGCTGCTTATTTTCTTCACTGCGACATCAACAATGGCGCAAGTCAACACGCCAGCGGAATCTGGAACTTGTACGGACAACAACTTAGTTGTCATTGCAGATGGTCAAGCAGTTGCGCCGGGCACAAAGTTTGTGCGTGAAAAACTGCATGCGCCCCTGACAGATCAAGCGGCGGAAGGCTCAACGTTAGTTAGTACGGTCTGTTCGGTGCAGCCCTCAAACGGACAATTGCAGTTTCATACGCCAGTCGAAATCTGCATTCCGTTGAATTCACCGGAGGCACTCACTGCTGCGGGGGGACGGCGTGACAACTTGCGCGTTGGCATTTTTAGCAACAACGTTTGGCAACCGCTGCCACCTGCGGCTCCTGGAAATGGGTTGCAGACAGAAGTTTGTGGCGCGACTCACAATCTCCCAGCAGCCGTTTCTGAGTTTGGCGTTATGGCGATGACTCCAGTGACTGTGCCTGAGACCGGCGCACCGATTTCAATCTTTATGTTACGTCTATTTGTATTCGGCCTGCTGGGTACAACTGTGTTTGGAGGAGCATTTTTGTGGCAACTTTGGACGTCCCGCAAACGCTTGAACGCTTTCGGGTAGCACAGACCTCTTACGACACAATCCCATATCCAAGTTATGCAACAACGGCGACACATCCGTTGTATTTGCATTTAGTTGGCCGTTTACATGGATTAACGCCAGCGGCTGTTGAGACCTGCACCGTTTTAGAAATCGGCTGCTCAGACGGCGGCAATTTATTGCCCATGGCTTGTGCCTTGCCAGACGCAACATTTACTGGGATTGATCTTTCCGCCGTTGAAATTACACGCGGAGAGCAATCGGTTGCGGCCTTGGGGCTGGACAACGTCACGTTGATCCACGGCGATATTTGTGACTATGCAACATTACTTGATACGCCTTTTGACTACGTCATTGTGCATGGTGTGTTTAGCTGGGTTCCACGGCACGTACAGCAAGCGATTCTGTCCCTCTGTCAAGATTATTTGACGCCAAACGGCATTGCGTTTATTAGCTACAACACGCTGCCGGGTTGGCATCATTTCAACATCATGCGGGATTTTTTGAAATTTCATACGCGTAATATTGCTGAACCGACAGCGCAAATTGCGTTGGCGCGGGACTTACTGGCAAAGCTTAGTTTTGTGGAAGATGCTGGCGTGCTGACTGCGCATCAGAGTGCGTTGCGACAGGCGGCAAGGTTACTTGAAGATCAGACGGATACGTATCTATTTCATGACTTTATGGAGACGGTCAATGATCCGATGTACTTCAAGGATTTTGTCGAAATAGCTGAAGGCTACGAATTGCAATATCTTGCCAATGCGTACAACTCGGACCGTTTACAAAAGCATGTTGCTGATCAATCCCATGGCGTCTTTTTTGATGAAAACACGCAGTCGGTCATTGAACAAGAGCAATATCTAGATCTCTTCGGTGGTAACGCGTTCCGGCAGACCTTACTCTGTCATGCAAATGCTGTAACCAAGCCAACGCCGACAGTTGATGAATTCGAAACTGGTCTCTGTTTGGCGTCCAACGTCAGGGCGGAATTCGAATCAGAAATTGTATTGAGAGATGCGACCAGAGTTACGTTCGACCATTCCAGCGGTGCCTCAATTGGGTCTGCGCATCCATTGACGAAAGCCTTGTTTGTGGCCTTGCAATCGCAATGGCCGCGACCAATTCCGTTTATGGATGCTGTCGATGCCGCAGCAAAAATGTTGTCAGATAACGTAATCGACATTGATCCAGATGACTTGCAGATATTGAAAACAAACCTGCTGCAAGCGTTTCAACACGACACCAATTTAGTTGAGTTCCATTATTGGGTGTATCCAGTTGCAAGCGCTCAGACTAAACAGTCTGCTCCGTTTGCCTATGCTGACCTGCAACTTGCACGTGGGGAACGCTTGCTTGCCAATGTGCGCCATGAACTCGTTGAAATAGATGATGTCGATGCTGAAATTTTGCAACGGCTTGCGGCGGGATTAGATGACGATGAAATCTGTCAGCACCTATTCGAATGGGTAAAAGCTGGGCGTTTCCTCACGACGCACGACGACCAAGTCTTTGAAGGGAGTGCTGCCCAGATCAAGACAGCAGTGCGTGCGGAGATGGTGTTTCGCAAGCAACGGTTGGCTCAGAATGCGCTGTTGGTAAACGGAGGGCACACTAAATGAACGGTGTTGTGATCCAAGTCATTGATCGCGATGGTTGGCGCAAACAATTCCCAATTGAGCGTAACCTCGTGCACATTGGCAGCAGTCCGCACAATGATGTCCCCTTAGATGTTTCGCGGGGTGGCGGTGTTTCTGCGCGGCATATTCAGATTCTGTCAAACCCGTCAACGGGCAAATACCGCGTTGTGAATCTCGCGCAGTCAGACGTAGACGCTGGTGGACAAGTGTTGCCTCCGCGCGCATTTATGGACATTGATGTCGGTCGCGTGCTCAAAGTGGGTGAATTTCAAGTCAGTTTGGAAGGCGACGCTAGCGGATTGGCAACGGTTTCACAACCAGCAACGCAAACGCGCCGTTCCCCTTCTATTGGCGGTGAACTCAATTTATCGCACAAGCAGCTGACAACTGGCACCGTCATTGAAGCAAGCTTACATGTAAAAAATGATGGAGATGCGACCAACGCCCAATTTCAAATTGGCGTGGAAGGGCTACCCGCAGAACACATTGAAATTGGACCTGGCCCGATTCTTTTCCCTGGTGCGGAAAAGCGAATTCCTGTCGAGTTATCACACCCCAAATCGTCCGCAATTCCTGCGGGTGCGCGTCAACTGACGTTTTATATCAGTGCGCCAGATGCGTATCCCGGTGAGTTGACGACCCTGACGGAGACTATCCAGATTATGCCTTTTCAACGGCACGCTGTGGGATTGAGAGAGCTCTAAGATGCTGTCACCTATATCCATACGACGCTATTTGCTGTTAGCAGTCGCATTTGTTTTGATCAGCATTCCACCACAGTTGGCGTTTGCTCAGGAAGATGAGGGTCCAGTGCCTAAAACGCTGCAGGTGTTGAATGCGGATGCCTCCGCATTCCCGTACGTCACGGTCGATTTTGCGCTGAGTACAAAAGCCGGTGTGCTGTATTCCCCTATTGATTGGTCGCAGGTTGTATTGAGTGAGAATGACAACGCAATCGATGCCGACTATCTCAACGCTGCTTACATCAATGATGTGCCGCTCAATGTTCACATTGTTGTGGATACGGCTGCGAATGGCGAGGTGGCACTTGAATTGGCGCAAACGCTGGTTGCCTCTACAAATCTGAAAGACACAGTCAGCGTGAGCACGATTGGCGCTACGTTACAACCGTTACCTAATGAGACTCGGAGTGCGTTACAGGCTGGTATTGAAAATGCTGAGATTGCAACTTCGGATACGCAGCTGGCACTTTCTGCAGCCTTTGATCTGGCACTCCAACAGCTTAGTCCTGTTGACGGCGCGCGCAATGTGGTTCTACTTATTTCGAATAATGAACTAGAGACCAACCCCGTGTCGCCACCAGACATTGCCCGCAGCGCGCGGTCTCAAAATGCCAGCGGTTATATCTTGGCGTTGGAAGGTGGGCATAGCCTGAGCGGACTAGATATTGTCGCAACCAATGCTCGCGGTGGTTTGGTTACAAATACAACGTTGGGCGGCCTTCGTCAGCAAAGTGAATTGCTATTGGCATCTCTACGCGGGGCGTATCGGCTTCAATACGTGTCGGGAAATGCCACCGATGACACGCTAGACATCGGTATTGACTACCAACTTTCCGACAGTTTTCTACAGGATTCATACGTTGTGCCAGTGTCAGCGCCCAAAATTGGGCTGGCATTACCGAATGTCCCAGCAGATGGCGTTTCCGGAATTTTTACCTTTGCTGCGCAAACGTCAGGCGCTGCCGAGATCGATTTTGTGGAGATCTATGTTGATGATCAGCTCGTTGAAGTGTTGCATCAGGCGCCGTTTGAGATTTTCGTCAACACAACGCAATATGGTCTTGGGGAACATGAATTTACGGCAATTGCCCGCGATATGGACGGTCACTACGGGCGCATTGATGTGCCGATTGAGTTTGTACAAACGCCACCAATTGATGCGTACTTTGATAGCTCGGCTTATGAACTGGGCCTAAATGAAAGCGTCGATTTAGAGCTGATTTACGACGATGCAGCGCAGATAGAGGCTGTCGCCTTCTTTGTAAATGATGACCTGCTCCAGCAATTTGACGCCCCGCCATACCGTGCCCAACTCACGACAGACATGTTGGCGGGTGGTCACTATACCCTGACGGCAGTTATTAAGGACGCCGTTGGGCGGGAAACACAAGTGTCGTCGCGGATTGAATTTATCGATTCGGTTTTTCAGCAACGCTTTGTTCAACTGACCATTGCCGTCCTTGGGATGCTACTGAGTTTATTACTTGGAATTTGGGCTTACAACCTGTTTTCTAAACGGACAAAACGCTTAGTGCATAAACGTTTTGCGTTAGACATTGCTAATCAAAGCAATGTGAAGCAACGCTTTGCTGTGTCAATTAAGGATGTGAATGATGCCTTGCGGATCAATACACTCTTGAACGGCTTGCCTCTCCAGACCATTGCAGACTTGTTTCCAAAGACTGCGCCAGTTCAAGCACGTCCCGTGCAATCTGTGCCTGCTCAGCAGTCTATTTTGAATGATCCACAGCGGCAACCGCAACCTGTTATTCGGCAGTCTACACCGCAGGCACAACCAGCAACTGCCGGGTTGAATTTGTCAGACAAAATGGCGGGCGTGACAGCTGTTGGTCAATTTGCGGGGGAAGTTGCCCGCGTGTTGCCGTCGTCATGGGGTGCACCACTGCGACAAGCCAGCCAAGCAACCTATCGGGCGCGCAGCAATGTTTCCAGAGCAGAACAAAATCAAAAACGGATGAAGCGGTTGTTTGGAAAAACGCCACGTAAGCCTCAAAAACATAATGATCTTCAAAACGGCACATTAACCGTTGCTGCCAGCGGTAGTGTTTCCACACCAGTGCAGCAAGCTACAGCCGCTACAGTACAAGCACAAATTAGCCAGACGCCGACACACCCATGGACCGACTATACCGATTGGCTCATCACGCCTGAATTGGCACCTGGTGAAACCATTGCGTTAACCGTTGCGTTGGCGCGCAAAAAGGCCACGGCCGATGATGTGTATGGCTTACGAGTGACATCCTTGCCATTTTCTAAGACGCCTCTAGCTGAAGAAGAACTGGTGTCTTCTTTTAAGACCGTGTTGCCTGGTATCTCGCTCGGTAGGCGCTTGCTGCCCTTGCTTGTTGCTTTGTCTGCAATTTTCTTGTTTGTATTGGCGCTGCGTCAATTCGTGTATTTATGGTGACGCCTATCTGAGGCTAACGGTTGTCAACGTCCATGTCTACTTTAACGCACACGAAGCAGTTGCAATTGTTACTTCCCTCGGGCGAGATGGAAGTCATTGCGCTGGATGACGCCCCAGAACGATTTGTAATTGGGCCGAATCCTGCGTGCTATGTGGCAACGCCTATGCCATTTTCAACAGATATGCCGTTTGTTGGGATTGAAAAAGACGGCGCTTATGTCAACGTCTTTCAGCTTCCGGCTAGGAATCGGCAGCGGGATCAAGAGCCGAAGCCAACCCGGCTACAAGCAAACGATGCCGTAGAAGTTGGCGCAGCAATGTTGATGTACGTGTTGTTGGATCAATCTGCAACGCCATATCGTGCATCGGAAGCACAGCTGAGACATAAACCAGTTGCGCCGGTGGAGACACAAACGCCAACGCAACTGGTGCGTTTTGAAACGCGGCCGCCAGACAAGATATCGCCGTTATGTAATTTAGATTTAGGGCAGCGTTTACAAGTTGTTGATCTTGATCAAACGGCAACGTTTGATGTGATGCTCGCCAATACCAGCTCGCAAACCCAAACGTTTGATGTCGGCATGATGGGATTGCCTACAGAATGGGCACGTGTGACGCCAAGCGAAGCAATTCTTCGACCGGGCGATTCGATTTTTGTACGCGTTGCAATCACGCCAGAGCGACAGTCTGAATTCCATGCTGGGGATCATCACTTTGTGGTTGCAGCCTCAACCAAAGCTGCCGATGGTCCGCGGATTGAAGCGGGGGCCACGCTCCGTTTAAACGCTTACACCAATTATGCGCTTAGTCCGCTGCGGCCAAATCAGATTGTGATCCCGTGGCGGGCGAAGTCTCAAGCGGCGACGTTTACGTTACAAAACTTGGGGAATGATACCCAGACGTTTCGGCTCGAAGCCTATATGGAAGACACGAGTTGTCAGTGTGTCTTAGAGTTGCCTGACTTCTCACAACGGTTTGCGAAACAAGCTGAACTCACACTCAAACCGCACCAGTCTGCCAAGGTCAAGGTTAGCCTAAACCCGCTTCGCCGTCAGACCGTGCAATGGGATGTACCAATTTCTACACTCACCATCAATGCGCAGGCAATTGGTAGTGGCCAACCGCAGAGCACGCTCAATGCGTCTGTTTCGGTACGGCCTATGCTTGGTCGAGCGCTCCTTAGTCTGTTCGCAGTGATGGTGATCATTGCAGGGATTTTCATCTCACGTCCTCAAATTCGACAATTTGAAGTGGACCGTACTGTGATTGTGGCCGGCGACAAAGTCACGCTGTCGTGGCATGCTGGCGCATTCACGCGGTTACGTTTACAACCAGAAGACCAGGTGTTGCTTGGAAGTCGGGGAACGGTTCAGATCCAGCCTGAAGCAGACACGCGTTATATGCTCGTTGCGGAAAACGCACTATCCGACATTGCGCCAGGGATTTTTGGAGATCAGCAGCAGGTGACGGTCTACGTCGATGGCACATTACCAAGCGTTGGCTTTTTCTCAGATCTTGAATCTGTAATTGCCAACCAGCCAGTGAATTTGTGGTGGGAAGTGGACAACGCCACGCGCGTTACACTCACTGCAAATGGAGTGGTTGAGGAAATCAATGTCAGTGAGCACAACGGCAGTCGCTTGCTGATGCCGAGCGAGACCACGTCTTACGTGTTGCGTGCGTACAACCGCTTTACTTCAGAAGAGGGTGTCGTTGCATCCAAGACGATTGTTGTCGATGGTGTCGTATCCGGAGCCTCTAGCGTAGTGCAGCAATCTGATCAGGCACCGCAGCCCGCTGTATCTGGCGTTGGTCCAACAATTGATATGTTTACGGTGACTCCATCTTCCATAACTGCTGGGCAGCGGGTGGAGTTGAATTGGCGTGTCAGTGGGGCGGAGTCAGTCACAATTCGACCGGTCGGCGCATTGGCCTCAACTGGGTCGCTGATTCAAATGCCGCAACAGTCGACAGCATATATATTGACTGCTTCAGATGGCGTTCGCGAAGTCCAATTGGTGCGACAAGTCATTGTACAGCCACGCGTTGGCAACAGCGTTCCCGCTCAATCTCCAGAAGATCCACCCGAATCAAACGCAGACTCTGAACAATCTGAAGACGCTGAAGACGTCGACCTCGATACACGTGATGAGGATGAGGAAGACATTTTAGTTGGGCAATGCGTGGATCCATTGATTTTGGAATTCACAGCGACTCCCGATCTCTTCATCAAGTCGAATCAGTCACAAGAAGTGACGTTGAATTGGCTCATTGACGGCGAGACTACGAATGTGGAGTTACGCGGGCCAGTCATTGGCAAGATTGATGGCCTTTCCAATGAAGATACGTGGGTCACGTTACTAGACACGAGCACTAGCATCACGTTGATTGCTGAAGACGGGACGTGCCGCGCGTCGGAAACGCTCAAAATTCGCCAAGATATTCCAGATCCAGAAATTACTAACCTCAGCGTTGAAAAGGCCTTCGTTGAGCCTAAATCGTTGACAATTTTGGTGAGTGGTAATGGTTTTACCCCGGACTCAATTGTGCGCTGGAATAACTCACCCCGCGAGACGCGTTACCTTTCTGAAAATTCACTAAGTGTAGATATTCCTGCTGCTGACTTCACCCGCACAGGCATTGGCGAGGTAACGGTTTACACGCCAGGTGCTATACGCGCCTCTTCAAACATGCTGCCCGTGGCAATTGAAAACCCAATGCCACAGATTAGTGGACTTAGTCCCTCACAAATTGACATTTCGCCAACACCAACCCCTGACCCTGCGGTCACGCCAGTCGCGAGTAGTGGGGGCACAATCACGCAAACGGTCCGCGTCAAGCTGATTGGAACGGGCTTTGTTCCCGGATCTGTCATCCGAATTGAAGGTGGCGACCGAGTCGGAGAATACGTTTCGCCGACCGAAATGTTCTTGCCGCTAACGGCAGCAGACCTTGAACGAAAAGTGCTGAATATCGATATTTGGAATCCAACGCCGGGGGGCGGAGAGTCCAATGTGGTGCAGTTAGAAATTCGCGTTCAACCTTAGTCAGTTTTCAGTTATCAAGCCTTTATATCGCTTTGTGATCTTCATTTCAACCAACATAGTAGTGAGACCTCATGACATCCATTGAAATCCTGCAACCCTCTGGTGACTTGTATCAAGCCGTAATTGGGGCTGATCCCATCACGATTGGCCGCACGGCGCACAGCGATGTTTTTCTGGATGATCCCTCGATTGGCGCGCCGCAACTCTACTTGGAGCAAGCCACCAACAATGAAATTTGGGTCACGCTCATTCCGGGTGGTGTCGGGAGTGCGATTAATGGGCGTCCAATGGTGCCGAGTGTACCGTCGACGCTGGCAGTTGGCGATGTACTTACGTTTGGTGAGTATATGCTGTTGGTGTTGCCGAGCGATGTACCGCAAGCCTCAGTTACACAGCCGGTCGTCGAAGTGCCTAGCAGTCCAATCACTGCGGAGAATAGTCAAATCGCCGCTGTACCTGAAGTCCAACAGACTGTTGACACTACAACCCAAGTGCCTGATGCCTTACAGGAAGCCGCCCAGTTCGCCACTGTCCCCCCAGATGTGACCGATGATGTCTTACTCGTGACGGCACTTACCCGCGCTGAAGTTATAGATGTTGAACAAGTCGCGACCTACGATATTTCGCTAACAAACGGCGGCAATATTGTGGCGACGTTTGATGTCACGATCGAAGGTGTGCCGGAAGAGTGGGTCACTATTCGACCACCGGCACGTAATCTAGCCGAACGCGAAACGCAAAATGTCATTGTTAGCATTCATCCACCGCGCGACCCCAGTTCCACTGCGGGAGAGCATTGCTTTGCGATTGTTATCACGTCGAAAGATCATCCGGAACGACGTGCCGTACTAGGTGCGTCGCTGATGATTAATGCCTATCACAACTTCCAAGTCACTGAATTAAGTCCCCAAACGACAAAGATCCGCTACCGCAAACGCCATGCGATTGTTTCCGTTGGCATTCGAAACTTAGGCAATAGCCC
>JAHDBS010000008.1:25197-35725 GCA_020630225.1 Anaerolineales bacterium
CGCGCCATTGTGGGCGAAGCATACGTCAAGCCAATCTTGGGGCCATTGGTCGTGATATTGACGATGTGCATGTTGGTGCTCGCCACCGGCTTTGCAATTCAGCCGCGAGTGCGCAGCTTCAACGTGACGGCGCAAAATGGTGTCGTTGCACCAGTCGGTGATGACAATGCATTTCGCGCCGGTAATTTGCTAAGTCCAGTTGGTCAGGATGTCATTCCAACAGGATTTGCCCTACAGGTTCCAGCTGGTGAAAAGCTAACGATTAGTTGGGACGTATGGGTGCCATTTGGGACTGTTACCATTGAGCCAATTGGGCAGATGGAGACGACGACAGGCTCCATTGAAGTGGATGCCGTTGATACGGTGGACTATAAACTCATTGTCACTAGTCCGCTTGGTCGGGTGCTGCCGACTGTGGGGACGCTGACTGTGCAAAATAAAGTTGTGGTTGCACCAAGTCCACCCGTCGTTGAAATTACTGCTGAGAAGACGACTGCGATTATTGATGAGGAAGTTGTCATTAGCTGGAAAGTCATCAATGCGGATGAAGTAACGCTATATGTTAATGACTCTTCCGAGACCATTCCCCCTGAAGCCTATGAAATTGGCCGGTCCTTCAAGATTCGGGAAGCCACTACATTCAGGCTTGTTGCGACCAATCGGTATACCAGTGCGGATGGTGTGCAAAAGTCAGTGGTGGTTGAGGCTATTCCCGCTCCTCCAGAGCCATTAGCGCCGCCGGTGCTGAAATCTTTTACAGTTACGCCGCTAAATATTCGCGCGGGAGAGACGGTAAAGCTCAATTGGGAAGTGGAAAACGCAACGCATGTCACTATCAAACCAATTGGAGATCTAAAGCCCGTTGGCTCACTAGATCAACGTCCGACAGAAAATACTGAGTATGTATTGACAGCGACCAATGGTGACACAACCATTACTGAGTTGCGTCAAGTGATAGTAGACCCGCTGCCAACGCCAACGCCGCAACCGGGACAGCCGGTTATCAATAGCTTTACTGCTAGCAAAAGCCCGGTCATTGTTGGGGAAACCGTTGAACTCAAATGGGATGTTGGTATTAACGGCGAAGGGACTGTCACGAATGTTCACATTGAAGGTGGCGATGTCAATGTGGATGGCTTGGAAGCACAAGGGACCTTGTCAGTAAAAATTGACGCGCGTAGCTTGTTTGCGATCACTGCGTCAAATGGGTCTTTGAATTCAAGTTCAACGGTTGAGGTCATTGCGAATAACCCTCTTCCAGTGCTGTCCTCAATTTCGCCGTCTACAAGCACTGCTATTGGTGCTAGTAGCTTGCCTGTGACTCTAAAAGGTAATAATTTTCAATCGACTTCTACGGTGTCTTATAACGGGTCCAAGGTTGCAGCCAGCTTTATTAGTTCTAGTGAAATGGTGGCAATTATTCCGGCGGCGCAACTGACGGTTGCTTCCGAAGGTGAATTTAAAGTTCAGAACGCAGTTCCAGGCGGTGGTGAAAGCGGTGGTGCGGGATTCACGTTAACCAATCCGTCTCCGTCACTTTCAAACATCACGCCAAATGAGATTCAGATTGGCACAGCCAGTGCGAACGTTTTTCTGAGTGGCGCGAATTTTGTGACAGGTGCAGTTGTCAATTGGAATGGGACAGAGAGGCCAGCGATCTTACTTAGCCCAAATCAACTGGAAGTTATTCTAACGGCTGATGACTTAGCGGCGACAGCCGGAAGTGATTGCACCTCTACAACAGATACAAATCAAAAACGTTGTATCTCAGTTCAAGTGAAGAATCCTGCGCCCGGTGGTGGTACGTCAGGTTCGAAAACTTTGACGCTTACAGGTGTAAATCTACAGCCAGAGATTAGTGAGATTTGTACAGCTGATAACAGTGGTAATGAGCTAGTTTGTAGTTCTGCGGTAACTTCGGGTAGCTCCACAACGTATCGTTTGCAAGAAAAAATCGATACAACTGACACAGATAAGAAACTGATCATTAAGGGGACGAATTTCGTTCAAGGGGTGACGACATTCTTAATGAGTGGACAAGAGATGACTGTTGAAGCGGTCTCAGCGACTCAAGCCACAGTTTCATTGTCAAGTACTTACAACGATAACTATTCAATTCTCAAATTCATTGCAACAAACAAATCTCCGGGTGGTGGCACGTCTACTAATGATGTCGAAATCCTGATTGACAATCCTGATTATGATATTGCGTTGCTTGTAAGCTCGAATTCAACGCTTTACGCTGGTCAAGCTGCAGATGCGCAAATTAGTGTAATGCCCGGAACAGCCGGGCTGAACCTGGCTTGTAACTCAGGAACACCGCAGCCAACGCCACTGCCAGCGCTAACGCTGCATTGGCAATCTGCCGCCGTAAATGCGCCAGTCAAGACATATAGTTTCGATTCGTGCACTACTGCCGAAGCAATTTATACGGTACCAAATACTGAATTGTTAGAGGCTGGAACCTACATTGCTTGGGTGACTCAGGGATCTGTGACTAGCCAACGCCACACGATTAATGTTGAGAAATTCAACTTACGCGTTTCCACCGTTCCACTTGGGTCTGCAGCCGATTGTGCTACAAACACGAGCTATGCTGATGCAACCACACCAATTGCATCTTGGGTATCAAATACAAATCTCATCACAGCCGGTGATAGCTTTACTTTATATGTTGATATTGAACAAGATCAGAGTGCAGTTCGAGAAATTACGGTTAATGTCGTCCAATCCGATGAGATGACCATCACTTCTGGTGGCGGCACGCTGAGCACTTATAA
This sequence comes from Anaerolineales bacterium, assembly GCA_020630225.1. Taxonomy (GTDB): domain Bacteria; phylum Chloroflexota; class Anaerolineae; order Anaerolineales; family UBA6668; genus JAHDIM01. The sequence goes on from JAHDBS010000008.1 coordinate 27,978, forward strand.
AGTTCAGTCTGTGAATGGGACGTGTATTCCTGTCCAAGTGAAAGCAATTGTGCCTTCCAATGAAACGTTAGAGATTACATTTGAAGCAGAAGTGCCGTTTACAGCAAATACTGCAGTCAAGCGGACAATTCAAACTCGCATGGTGGCAAATGGTCCTGCTTATCAGGTGGGGTCTCTAAAAATTATTGACACGAATGCCGGACGTTCTAATAGGGAAATAGGTGAGCGCAATCCGCTAATTGTTGGCGAAACTGGGTATCAGTTTGAACTTAAGGGGTCCTATTTGTTGGACACTACCCAGACAAAGGTTGTTTGTCCCAATACAAACAGCGGTAACCCCATTTATGCAGTTTTAGACAGCATAGAAACCGCAGATGCTGCGGCAGATCCAGTTGTACAAAAAGTGACAGGCGTCTTGCCAGCCAACTGTTTTTCAAATGTAACCGCAGCAAGTACGTACACCGATCTACCGAAGCTAACATTGGAGAATGTTGGGCAAACGAATACGGCTACAGTGAGTGATGGTGTCTATCGCGTTTTGATCCCTGAAATTGAGGCGGTCGATGTCCATTACCCGCAAAATCAGACTTCATATCCCCAAGTAACTCCATTGCCATATAGTGTTCCGGTTACGCCAGACGGCGCATATTACCAACGGAATTTGACAACGAATAGCGATGATGGCTTCATTTCATTTCCACGTAGTGGCTCAGAAGCAAATATGTTTATGAGAGTCACCTACAAGGCTGGCGAAGACGTCTTATTACGCGAATTTTTAGAAAGTGACGTCGGCAAAACGTCGTTTAGCCTAACGTGTGAAGCGAGTAGCGCTACCGTTACTAAAGCAGATCCAGTGTTGAATGTATCTGAAAATAAAACAATTCGCTACGATACAAATCAGATGAGTGCAGTCTTACCAGCAGCGTGTATCAACGTAACAAAAGATACAGTCTTTTGGACCTTGACACCGATTGTAGGAAGTGTCTCTTATGAGCTTGCCAAAACGCCAGTCAGCATTAAAGGCGGGTTAGAACAAGTCGTGACATCAACAGCATTCCAAGATAACTCAGGCAATACAGTTGGTGGAATATTGATTGAAAATGGAGATGAAACGGGCAGTTTTAAAGTTCAACTTACTGGTACTGATTTTTCTCAGGATACTGCAAAGAACTTCAAAATCGAGTGTCCTAACACAAGTGCGGGGAGTGCTACCAATATAGTATTTTCAAATCCGGTAGGCACGGCAAATTTGTACAACCAAGTCACTGCTCAATTGCCTGCAAACTGTATTACAGCCCCGAATCAAGTACTGAAAGTCACTCAGGATACATATGGTGTGCCGCATACAGTCGATACGCCGGCTATCCCGGTCGCTTACAAATTTACCGTAACGAGCATAACGGTGACCGAGTCAGGTGGACAGTCCAGTGGGTCAATTCTGATACAGCCTGGTGTTTCTGTCGCTCAAGGCATATTGACGCCACCCGGTACGGCCATTCAAAAGGTTAAGCACAAAGCGAAAATTACTGGGACATTCCTGAGCGGATCAGATAATCTGACAATTACGTGTCCGAATTCGTCAGATACTGTCACGATAACCCCTAACACTGGACTTCCACAGCAAATCAATGGTCAGACAGTTGCAGACTATTACACTGAAATTGAGGTAGAGCTACCTGAAAACTGTATTGCAAATAAATCTAGCCAACTTACTTTGACACGGACAGTATCGTCACTTACGCAAACTGAACAGTCTGGCGTGATCCCAGCTCAGTTTTTGTTTGCTGTAACTCACATTCAAGCGAAGAATAATAGTGGGACTGCAATGCAAGGCGTTTTGGTAGGAACAGGTAGCGAAAGTGATGTGTTCAGGCTGACAATTTCAGGTGCAAATTTTGGTGAATCAGATGCAGACTTTAAATTGTACTGTCCTGCTTCGGGTGCTGAGATTACATCTAAGACTCTTACTGGGCAGGACGCGTCGTCAGGTTTGTACTCGACAATAGATGTGACTTTACCTCCTCAATGTGTTTCAGAAGCTAGCCCAAATTTGAAAATTGAACAGAGTACTGGTGGATCTACTAAGTATTCAGATGTTACGGCGGTGCCTATTCGTCGTAAACAATTGGTTAACAAAATTGTGGGTAAGGAAGGTACTGACACATTGTGGGCGATCCCTCTAGGTTTAGCGGAAACTAGAGGTTTCCAAATGGAAATTACGGGCTATGGGTTAGATAATCTCGTTGCTATTTGCCCAAATAATGCAAACCTGCAATCAGCTGTAACTGTTTCGACTAACCCGAATTCTCTTTTGGAACAAACAGCTGGATTTACGATGCCGCCACAGTGTATTACGGCTGTGGATGACAAGCTAACATTACAAAAATACACAGAATACACATCAATTACGCCTGAGGTGTATACCTATAACCCTCTAGTTGTTACCAAATCTACTTTGGATACTAATTCAGGTGCAGACCAATTCACAATAACAGGACTAGGGCTTTACGAAGGCCGTATGAGTATTTTATGCCCGAAAAACATAGAAGACTATTCTCGTACCTACCCATCCAATATCTCTTTCACAATTGCCGCTGGTGGCTTCTTTTCGTCAGATGTAAATTATTCTAAGAATTTTGGAGACCTGAGTACAACTTATGAAACTGATGGCGATTCGACTGACGAGAGGAGTGTCTATCAAAGCTGGATATCGGATATAGACGATTGTTATTCAAGCGTAAGTAACTGGGATGACTCCGCTGCACCTGACGCAAGTATCCGTCAAAAATATGGGCCTAATCAGTATTATTCCGTTTCCTTTACGATGGGCTGTCAGGATAATAGTAGGCCACATTGCTGGAGGTATTACCCGTAACTAGGTTACAGGGTAAGGAAGATGGTAATGCAGAATTATTCGTTTCAGTTAGTCAAGAACAACGGTGATATTCAGTTCATTGATGTGCTTCAAGATGAAGGTATATTGCAATTTGGAGGCGCTAATAGTAACAGTAACGTAGTAATAAGTGGTGTGCCACCTCAAAATATTTGCGCAGTAATTGACGCTGGCCTGACACCAGCTTCAATTCTGTGCGTTGATGGAAGCACAGTGGTCCAAGTAAATGGTGTCCCCATAGCCATTGGTGATACCCAAAGTATTTCCGAGGCTGACCACTTACAGATCGGTGACTACACAGTACTACTCCTCGCTGGGCAGCCAGTATTAGGTGTTCCCTCTCCAAGTGTTTCAGCTCAGAATAATGAATCGGCGCCTGTTACTCCTGAGACATTGCCGATCCCAGAGTTTGTTCCAGATCCAAACGGACCTGATGCACAAATAAGTTTCCCTCTTCAAGACGCTCTGACTGGCGATGAAATATCTTCCACAATTATCTTAGGGCTTGATGAACGCGAACTTGAAACCGCTGTAGAAGGGTTTGCGACCTTCCAGCTTACTATCACCAACGGCGGCCCGCGGGTGGGGACATTCAATATTGCTGTTGATGGTCTACCTGAACAGTGGGTGACCATAGACCAGCCTTCAATAAATCTCTATGAGCGTGAAAGTCAATCGCTCCAGATTACGGTTGTTCCTCCGCGCCACTTTTCTAGTAAGGCCGGTGACCATTTCTTCAAATTCACCGTCTCCTCACCAGATTATCCAAATGAAGTCGCGGCATTGGCGGCAACATTACGAATTGACCCATTTACAGCGTTTACGCTAGATGATTTGTCACCGCGTGATTTGACCATTCGTTACCTCCAACGGAAACGCAAGCTGAAATGTGAGTTGATGAATCGGAGTAATGTCGCGACAGATTTTCTAATCAAGGCGTCTGACACGGCAAATGCCATGCAGCTGACGTTTCAAACGCCTGACAACATGGCATATAGCAGTCAAGCCGAGTGGCGCTTAGAACCGGGTGAACGTCAATCCTTTCAGTTGACGACACAACCGCATAAACGGCGTCTGATCGCGCTGCGGCCGCAGCGGTATTCCCTAAATGTGGAAGCGTCCATTGTAAACGGCCTAGAGCCGCCTGCCATGCGGATAGGGCAATTGATTACTACACCATTGATTGGACCTTGGTTGTTACTGACCTTGTTGGTCTGCATGTTAATGCTATTGGTCTACTCGCTGCGCCCCCGAATGACAGAATTAGACGTCGTTGCGGCAGGATTTGATTCGTCAAACACAACAACCACATCATTTTCAGATCCGCCAATTATTGAGGTTGCAAATGGTCTGCTTGGAAACGAGTCGACGGTTCCTAATGAAATCATTGAACGGACCATTGCGGGTGGCGAGTCTGTCGAAATCAATTGGCGAACGTCTGCATTTACAACCTTGAGTATTGATGAAGACGTTGGCGAGCAAGGCACGAGCGGCGGCACGCTAAAACTATCGCCACAGGATACGACAACGTATCACATCACTGCTAGAAATTTTATTTCAGACCTTATGCCGCGATTGTTCTCTTTCGAACGCACCCTAAAAGTGACGGTTGAACCTGTAAAGCCGGTGATCCGTCTCGAAGTCGATCGGGCTGATATTTTAGTTGGCGAAGCTGTCAGCGTGCGCTGGAATGTTGCCAATGCAGATGAAGTCTTTCTTGTTCTAAACGGCGCGGCTGAGACCATTCCGGACTCGCTGCATGTCAGCAATCGACAAATTACGTTGAAAGAAGACACTGACATTGTCATTAAAGCCATCAACCATTACACCGGTGCCCAAGGTGAAACTAAGCTGGTGCAAGTGTTTGTGTCTACGCCAACGCCAACGCCCATTCCGCCTGCGGTGTTCCGTAACTTCTCAGTGCAACCAGAAACAATTACGGTCGGTGAGGCTGTTACCTTGTCTTGGAGCGTTGAAGGCGTCGATAAAGTAACCATTGACCCGCTAGGAGATTTGCCTGCCACCGGACAAGTGGAACACAAGCCAAAAGAAGACACGGTCTACATTTTGAAGGCGACGAATGGACAAGAGCCAATTACGCCGCAAGAGGTTACTGTAGATGTTCAGTTGCCACCAACACCGACTTTGGTGCCTGGTGCGCCAAGTATCGATTTCTTCAAGATTTCGCCAGACACTGTTGAAAAAGGCACTGCTGACGCGAAGAAAGTCCAGCTTGCGTGGTCTATTACGCCAGAACATCGCGGTGATGATATTACGGTTGAAATTTCGGGTGGGGCATTAGGCTTACGCCGCAATTTGCCGTTGCAGGGCACACTTACATTTGAAGCAGACGCAAGCGCCGAATATGTCTTAACAGCAGCAAATGGAGCCTTGAAGTCGACTCATAAAGTTGAATTGACGGTAACTGTGCCTGCACCGGTCATCACATCAGTAAATCCTGACCTTTCAACGGACGTCGGTGCAGCGACGCTAACTGTGACAGTGAACGGCTCAAATTTCGTCAGAGGCGCAAAGGTTCAAGTCAATGGACAGGACCGACCTACGACTTACCAGTCCAGTTCGCGCCTCAGTGTGAAACTCCTCGCAACTGATATTGCAAAAGCGGCCGACATTCAAATTGGCGTTGTGAATCCGGTGTCGTCTGGTGGTGCGAAAAGCAATAATTTGGTGGTCAAGCTCCAGCATCCCGCGCCAGTGCTGTCTTCGGTGAGCCCAGCAGATATGACTCTAGTGACAGTCAATCCGACTGATATCACCGTCACGTTGTCAGGGTCTGGTTTCGTACCAGGGTCTGTTGCGGCGATTAATGGGACGCCGGCGCAAACGACTGTTGTTAGTACATCCCAGCTCAGCGTGAAGATTCCGGCTGCAAGCGTTGGCACAGCAGCAACATTGAGTTTCACCGTGACAAATCCAGCGCCGGGTGGTGGCACTTCTGTTGGTGTGGATTTCTTGGTGAAGAACCCCGTTCCGTCTGTGACATCGTTCACGCCAACCACATCTGTGGCTGGTGTCGGACCAGTTGCAGTCAAGGTGTTTGGGCAGAATTTTGTGCCATCATCAACGGTTCGTTTCAATGGGCAGCCGGTTATTACAACCTACTCTGGGCCATCAGAGCTTGAAATTCAGCTTTTGGCTGAGCAATTGGTTTACATCCCTCAAGGTCATATTATTTCTGTTAATAATCCAGACCCTGGTGGTGGGTCGGCAGACACAACTGGTATTTCTCCATCGACATACACAGTTTCACAAGTCACTACGACGACCACGTTAGCATTTGTGCCTAACAGCAGTATTGCACCGCAAATTGTGGGGCAACCATTTAGTATTACGGCGACCGTTGCGGCTCAAAACAGCTCGCAGATTCCTGCGGGACAAGCGATCCTGACTTTCGCTAATGTGGATAATCAATCGACACTCACTGCCGATTTGGTTGATGGCGTTGCGACATTTACATTTGCAAATGGGATCCCAGATACGAACTTTGATGTTTCGGGGCAGTATGTCCCGTCAGTCAACCCGGCCACATTTGCAGAAAGCACGACCACTACTGCGCTTACCGTGACGCAAAAGCCCGCTTATGTCAAAACGATAGTGGAATATTCTACAGATGGGACAAACTATACACAGGCAACGCTCGTGCAGAATGTAGGTGCTACCTTTATCAACACGTCATCAGGCACGGTGGATGCCAGTGCAATTCAAACGCTGTTCTTGCGGGCTACTGGCTCGGCCTATGCTGAAAGCAGTCTTCTGAATCCGCTGACAACGGTGCCGTTTTTAGAAGGGGCTTATGAATTCTCACGGACGGATTTCTCAACTGGAACCGCACCGATTGCAACGTTTGCGGAGCAAGGTGCTTTTACGTCCGCAAGCAGCTCTCCGGTAAGCTCAAGCAGTACGGCTAATCATTCATATTTGCTGAGTCAGCCATCATGGCGATTGGGGCCCAATGCCATTCGAACAAAATACACCGCTGTCACAACGAATCCATTGTTCAACTCAAGTACAGCGAATGATGATTTTATTCTGATTGTCGAAGATACGCCTGACTTTACAGTGCAGTGGGGTGGTTTCCATACTGAATTTATTTTCGATACAGATTGTCTTTGCAATTTACCTAAATATTACTCACGCCTAGACATCGACATCCAACACCATACCAAGACACCGCTACACGGCACCGCCACAGACAAATTATTTGGTGACACCACAAAGCCGTTAGATGGTGGTGTGATTAAATTGTCGTGGGCCGATAGTGCAACGGGTACATTCTCAACGCCAGCTAACATCAGTACATTCATTGACCCCAATATGGATTATGTAGATGGTCGCTACTGTAACTGGACAACAAATGCGACACTTGGCACAGCGCGATTAAGTTGTTGGTTGGAAATTACGGGCACAGGCATCCCGAATGTTGGCAAAGACGCAGCTTATAATGCAACTGCGAAGCATGGTTACTATGTCAAAGTTGACTATGAAAACAATTCCAACTACGGTCAATACTTCAACAACACCACGTCCGACGCCTACCGCTGGGGGAATTAATTAGCCGCATCACCAAACAAGTTCGAAATATTCAACCGCTGAGGCCGCTGAGCACGCTGAGAAAAAACACTATCCCTCTCAGCGTTTTCAGCGCACTCAGCGGTTATTTTTTCTGGATCACCTTTGGCTTGCTCAGCACTGGCTGCCAACCACAAACCGACACAACCATAGACTTAGGCCCCGTCCCCACCCGCACGGCTGTCGCAGTTACAGAGATACCAACCGAAATTGTCCCGACATCAACCCCGAGCATCAACGGTATTCAACAAACGCTGATCAATGA
>JAHDBS010000273.1:0-1544 GCA_020630225.1 Anaerolineales bacterium
TCCGGCTATGCGGTTAGCACTGGCAGCGTCACCGCTCCAGCCAGCGTTATTCACTCCATCGCGGACTTTGATCAAATGCAACCAGACAGCATCTTGGTCTGTACAACCACCACGCCAGCTTGGACTCCGTTGTTTTCACAAGCTGTTGGCCTTGTGACCGATGTGGGCGGGGCGCTCGCTCACGGCTCCATTGTGGCGCGGGAATATGGCATTCCGGCGGTGATGGGAACTGGTGTCGCAACAGAACGCATCAAGTCCGGCATGCTGTTGACGATTGATGGCGACACTGGGATTGTGACGCTGCATGAAGAAGAAACTATAGGGTAATGCAATCGCAATCTACAGACTGGATTGCAAGATATATTAATGGTGTCAGTGCAAACCTAACCATTTCTATATTTTGTAATCCCCCTAAACCCCTGTATACTGAACGCACTACAACGTGATGACCCTCGCCAAGAGCGCTCCTAATGATGCCTGTATGCATCAGTGTCCCGTAAAGCTCCACCTCTTTTCTTGACAACTAGCGATCCTGTTCGGCTGTAAACCAGCGATTGCGTGGGATTTTTATATTTGATATTGCCTCACAAGGAAGAGGCACCTTCGTTACGCCTTAGTACTGCGCTAAGCAATTTTTTGCTGCGTGTACAAAGCGCATAACGCGGCGCGCTAGTTTCTATTCTTAAATACTCAAAGAAACCAGCGGCCACAAAAATTATGACTTTTGATTCATTTTCATTGGATGAACGCATTATGCGGGGCATCCAAGCGGCGGGATATGAAACGCCGACCCCAATCCAAGCGCAAGCTATTCCGATCGTTTTGAACGACCGTGACGTACTAGGGCTAGCGCAAACGGGCACTGGTAAGACCGCAGCATTCCTGCTGCCAATCCTGAATCGTCTTACGGAAGGGAAACTGCGCCAAACGCGCGCCCTCATTCTGGCACCAACCCGCGAACTAGCAGAACAAATTCATGAATCCGCAGTGCAGCTTGCGAAGTTCACGCGAATTCGCAGCATGACCGCTTACGGAGGTGTTGGCAAAGGTCCACAAATTGCGGCGCTCAAGCGGGGCACTGAAATTCTGGTCGCTTGTCCTGGTCGCTTGCTTGACCTGATGGGCGAAGGCCACGTCAATTTGCGTAACCTTGATGTGCTAGTGCTCGATGAAGCTGACCAAATGTGTGACATGGGCTTCTTGCCAGACATCCGTCGCATTTTGCGGCATGTGCCAACTGAGCGCCAAACGCTCTTTTTCTCGGCCACCATGCCAGATGACATTCGCAGCCTATCAAGCGATATGCTGACCGACCCAGAAACCGTACAAATTGGCATGATTGCGCCAGCAGAGACTGTTGAGCAAGCATGGTATCCAATTCCGCAAAAACAAAAGAAAGCCTTGCTGTTTGCATTTCTAGATGCAACCGCAACTGGCCAAGTATTGGTCTTTACCCGTACGAAGTATCGTGCGCGCAACTTGGCGCGGGACCTAGAGCGCCGCAAATTCCGAGCGGTTGCCTTGCAGGGCAATATGTCACAAAA
>JAHDBS010000273.1:1644-6364 GCA_020630225.1 Anaerolineales bacterium
GACTACGGTGACTTTGACCCAGAAAATGCATTTCCAGAGAAGAAAAAGCCCCAACGCCGTGGTGGCAATGGAAAAGGGAAGAGCAACCGTTCGAAACAGTCACGTAGTGCCAATAGTGACAGCGGTAATCGTAAGCCGAATCAGCGGCGTAACCAACGTCGCTCACGACCAAAGGCGGCACAAAACGACTCGAATAACCAGCCTAAGTCCGAAGCAACGCCTAAAGATGGCGTGCGCCGCAGCCGTCGAAAGCCCGGTCGCCGCGCAATTGTCGGCAAAGCCTAAATAGTTTTTGAAGAAAGAAGTGGAGAGTAAAACTAATTACTCTCCACTTTTTAGTTACATGGCTTGGCTAATTACCCGCGGCCAATAAAGGGCATTTTTGTTGCCATGACAGTCATAAACTGAACATTGGCAGACAAAGGTAACTCCGCCATATATACAACAGCGTTGGCAACATCTTGCACATCCATAGTTGCCTCTCCCCGAATGCTGCCATCTGCTTGTGGCACGCCTTCAGACATGCGTTGCGTCATCTCCGTCAGTGCATTCCCAATATCAATCTGACCGCAGGCTATGTTGTAGCGGCGACCGTCTAATGACGTGGACTTTGTAAGCCCTGTCATTGCATGTTTCGTTGCAGTGTATGGGGCTGAGTTTGGTCGCGGTGCATGGGCTGACACTGACCCGTTGTTGATGATGCGCCCACCCTGTGGCTCTTGGGCTTTCATTATCCGAATAGCAGCTTGAGTACAGAGAAACGCGCCTGTCAAATTAACACCAATGACTGACTGCCATTGGTCATAGGTGAGGTCCTCCATCGGCACAGCGGGGGCACTAATCCCGGCATTATTGAAAAGCACATCCAAACGGCCAAATCTCTCTTTGACTTGCGCAAACATCGCGTCAACGGCTTTCGGATCACTAATATCGCCCGAAATCACCACAAACTGGTCGGCTAAGTGTGAGGCTTGCTCTGCCGTGAATTGCAACGGCTGTTCACGACGACCGTTTAACACCACGTGATAGCCCGCTCTTGCCAATGCTAATGCTGCTGCGCGTCCAATACCCGACCCTGCGCCGGTGACCAATGCTACTTTTTTCATGTGACAAATTCTCCCGTGTCGTGTGAAGCGTTATTCGATTGTAATAAGTTTGGGGAGGTGCTGGCAATATCGACAGCCACACAGTGACACGCTCTTCCATGTCACTGTGAATGTATTTGCTGCAGCGCTACAGGCGAAGATATTTTTATGCAGCTAGTAATTCGCGGGCTTCATCAACATCAATTACAGCAGAAGGGCCACCTACAGTTCCTTTGACAACCTCTAATTCTGAATTGACCTGCTGAATGCGCGCAGCAACGGTGTCTACATGATCCTTATGAGTGATGAACACCATGGTTGGCCCTGTGTCCGTTGAAAAGTAAACGGGCACACCTTCCTCGCGCAGATCATTACACATACGAAATAGGGCGATGTTTTCAGGCTCCCAACCGTAGATCTTATGCCCGCGTGAAGCTGACATCGTCACGCCATGCAAGCGAATAGAGTCTAGTTCGGCTAAGGCCGCTACGGTCTCCCAATCCCCTTTAGCCACAGCGTCCATACATTCAATTACATCGTCACCGCGCAGTCGCATCCACTCTTTGTAGAAACTCGACTCAGGTGCATCACGATGTGCCATTTCAGTATGCAACCCAATCCGGGATGGCATTGGTACAGTTAGCAAGCGAACATCGGCTAACTCATCATGCTGGTCAAGGCGAATGGCGCTACTGTCTTCATGCGCACAGCCAGGGTATGACAACCAAAGTGCAAATCCACCAGCAACGCTGCGACAAGCTGACCCCGCTAACATGCGGGCAATAGCGCTGACAAACCGCGTGTTCTCGATAATTTCCGAACCAAACGCCGCAGCTAACGCGGCTGTTGCTAACGCAGCACCGCCAGATGCACTGGTCCCAAGCCCTTTACCCGTGATGTTTGCACGCGTAATGTTGCGAGTTGTGACCTTACAACAACTTGAAAAATCGCCCAGCGTTCGAACAACATTCAGCATGTTTTGCACGCGCTCAAATGGACGCCCCGTGTCTCGCTCGCCATTGAAGAACAACATATCTTCTTCTAGGGCAGGGTCAAATTCCACGAGCGTGATGGTCTCGGCGGCATCACTATTCAGAGAAATGGTTGGCAGGTAGGCAATTCGGTAATCCCAGTCTGTCATCCCGTGATATTTCAAAATCCCCTGCATTGGGTAGGCCCGTGCAGCCGCAACACCACTTGGATTGCCAGCAGTTAAGGTTTGTGGCCATGCCTCGATTTGCAAATTCAGTTCAGCAAGGCGGGTGCGAATGGCGGTATCTGCAGCTTGCATGGGCGCAAGCATGTCTTTGAAGTCAGCAGGAATTGTTGTCATAAGCTGATTTTACCGAGAGAGCCCTCTTTGTGACAAAGATTTGTATATTCGAACAAAATAGTGTATAAAAAACACATACTAAGAACAAAACAAATCGACGGCGATATTAGGCTGTGGCTTAGAAGAGAAAAAGAATTCTGAGCATTCCAACACACCAACGCGGATTGCATCGCCTTCATCACAAGGGATAAGCTGATGAAAAACCTCAAAACCACTTCAAAATTTCTAAGTCTACTGCTGCGTCACAAACCAGAAAAAGTTGGTCTCACGCTAGACGCTTATGGCTGGGCAAACGTTGCAGAGTTACTTCAGAAGACAAACATCACACAAGCAGAGCTGGACACAATTGTTGCGACCGATACCAAAGGTCGCTATTCCTATTCTGCGGACCGACGTCAGATTCGGGCTAACCAAGGTCACTCGATTCAAGTCAACTTAGAGTTGCAACCTCAAACACCTCCAGCAGTGCTCTATCACGGTACGGTTGACCGTTTTCTAGCCTCTATTCAGGCCCAAGGGCTGCAGCCACAAAAGCGGCATCATGTTCATCTAAGTCCAGACTTAGCAACAGCCAATATTGTTGGCAAACGCCGCGGCACGCCAGTTATTCTTGAAATTGACGCTGCGCGGATGCATGCAGACAATCACATTTTCTATTGTTCAGAAAATGGGGTTTGGCTTACTGACGAAGTTCCACCGCGCTATCTCAAGCGCCGCGCATAAGCTTCTTCTGAGAAAACAAACCGAATACAAACCTCAAGGAATCCTAAAGCTTTAAAGTTTTACAACTTCTGTACACTGAATTGGATTGGAGTTGTCACTTACCCCATTATTGGCATGCATGTGAATTTCAAGGGACCAAGCCACACAGTCTCCTTTCACCGAAATCACGTTAAGTTATGACCAATGCGGAGACATGGCAGTGCAAACCCAAAATTGGTTATACAAAATATGAACAAACCATGACCATTATCTGTTGTTCAGATTTCTCTTCATCGCTTTCAAAAAATTTTAGAAGGGTAAAAAATAGGAACAAACCTTCTTTTACGCAGGCTCTTAGGGTAAATAACCTAAGACCAGTAAAAAATGAAACTGAACAAAGTCTTCACCAAAGAACACTTGCCTTTTGTTGGCTTTCGACAAGCTGCATCGGAATTACTAGATCGTCTCCAAGCACGACATCCTGTTGAACAATGGATGCTCATCCGTTTAGAGTCTGATCAAACCACCGTACTTGACCTTCGTGGCACAGACCCTTTCATTGAGCTTGGGCAAACGCAAGCCTATCAAGACACATTGTTGCAGCGCATCTTGCAACATGGGTTACCACTTTTAGACACAAACATTGCGGCAGACAGTATCCTCAATGAGGCTACTGCAGTTAGAGACCATGGCGCTGTGGCTTATTTGTGTGCGCCTTTACTATCCTCAAAACGTGAACCTATGGGGTGGCTGATTGGGCTTAGTCGTTTTCCACGCGAAGATTTTAGTCAGTCAAACCTAGATATTTTGATGCTGTACACCCGTGTCCTAGCAACATTTCTAGAACATGAGCTTACGGCTGTAGAAAATGCACGTCGCTTAGAACGCGCCGAGAATGAAGCGATGCGCGATGGCTTGACACACCTCTATAACCGTAGAGGTTGGGAGCGCTTCATCGCAAAAGAAGACGTACGTTCAAGCTTATACGGCGGCGCAACCGGTGTCATCATCGTAGATGTAGACAACCTCAAGGTCGTCAATGACACTGAAGGCCATGCAGCCGGAGATGCAATGCTTAGAAGCGTTGCGCAGGTATTGGAAAAAAGCTTACGAACGACCGACATCATTGCCAGAATTGGGGGCGATGAATTTGGAATTTTGGCCATCAACGCTACGCAAGATGAATTGCTGATGCTAAGCAGACGCATTCAAAAAGCGTTGGACAATGCTGAACTCTCTGCCTCAGTGGGGAGTTGTTCTGGGAACTCACGCCGACCGCTTCATCAGACTATCAACACTGCTGATGGTCGTATGTATGAAAACAAGCGACAACGTAAGCTAGCTGTCCATGGTTCCTGTACAGTGAGCGGTCTCAATTAGAGACCCTTATTCACATTCTTAATTGTTGTATGAATTTGAAAGATCACAACCGCCGCCGTGCAGATGATCAGGACGGATTACTTTTAGACCATAAGGTCAGCCGCAGTTTGTTGCCATTCACAGGCTTCAACCAAGCATCAAAACAATTTGTCTATGGCATGAATCACCGGATGCCAATGCAACAATGGACGCTCTTACGCATTGAGAACGACCAAATGCA
>JAHDBS010000274.1 GCA_020630225.1 Anaerolineales bacterium
CATCGCCCTCTTTGAAAGGGTTAGCCGCGCCAATCAGCTGACGGTATTGAGTGAGATCAAACTGGCCTTGTGTTCGTTCAAGGTATTGGATGAGGTTTTCGGATTTTGAGAGATGTGAGGTGAGCCCCATGTGATACGCTCCTGAGGTGAAGTATCTGTCAGGGATTGTAGCGCATGGGGGGTGGTTGTTGAGCTAGGTATGGCCTACCATCGTTGACGATTACTTAGCCTATGGCCCCGAAATCAAGCAGAGAACTGATGGATGAGAATTTTAGATCGCCTCAATAGAATGAGGCGATCTAACCCCAGCGCTGCTCCACACTAGGACCCTAGATTGTTGCTATTCAAAAATGCTTGGCGAGGAAAGCGCCAACACCGACGGCACACGCTCAGGATTCACCATCCGTAATAATTGATACCCAATCCCAGATAAGCCTGTCATCAGGCCTACTGTCTCAACATCTGCTTGATTTCCGCAATACCAACCTGTCTCAGCAGCGGACTGCAGCACTTCGGTTAGCTTTCCACGCATAGCTGGTTGCAAATCTGCAAATTCAGGCAGCTTCTGTAACTCTAAAAGAAGATCTAAATTCCCGAGCGACCCATGACACATTGAATGGCTTTGGATATCTGTTGTTATTACGATTTGCGCTGCACGCCTAAGCTGCTGTAACACAGACTCGCTTGGGTCTTGTTGATACGAGACAAGGCGTGCTAATCCAATTCCAGGTGCGCCATGACACCAAATGGGGCTAAATGTTTTTTTAGATGAATGTCCGCCGTCGTCGTGACTTCTCAGATCAGGCCAATTATCTGCAACCTCATCAAACTGACTAGCTTCAAACGCAAGCCCTTTTGCAGCCAGTCTTGTGAAACGCTGTTCACCAGACATGATTGCTAATTGCTGTAATGCTTTCACAATTCCAGTTGCTCCATGCGAAAGACCTACTAAAGGCGTTGTGTCATCTACAGTCAACCAGTAGGCAATACCACCAGTTTCAACTGCATTCGCTAATAGATGATCTCCACATCGAACGGCAATAGCCAGCACAGAGGCATCTTTTGTTACGCGATATAAACCTAGCAAACATGGTATGGCACCTGCGGCACCGCCAATAACATCTAAAACTTTGTCATCAACCAGCAGCTGATCCAGTTGTCTCGCGTGCGCCAAAGCTTGCTTGATGAGTTGAGCATCAGACCAGAGCACACCTAAATGCGTTAGCGTATAGACCAACCCTGCTAGACCACTATAGGCACCGATAATCGTTGGCTGTAAGGATCTACTTTCTGTCAACGTGTTCAGAATCTTTCTTGCAAACAGCGTATTTTCTTTAGTACTTGTTAGTTCACCTAAATATCCATAGAACAATGCTAGACCGGCAAGACCATCATATAAATCAGCTTGAACAGGAATGATTCCACTTTCGGGATTGAGCCCAATCCACGAAACGCCTTCAGGTGTCTCAATAGCAGACTTCCGTACATAGCTAGCAATTTCACTAGCATGATCCAACAACAATTCCGTTGTATCTGCCTTTATCCTGAAGCTCGGATAAGGAGCCCTATGAACTGGGTGCTTTGCAATTGATTTATCTAAGTGAGCTAGGGAAGAATGAATTATCCAAAGCTGTTGAGCTAGATCATGCTCACTCAGGTTCTCAACGGTTTGATGTACTAGCTCCAAGCCGGAGTTGTCTATGTAGTTATTATAAATTTCTCCGTTCGCAGCCTTTAGCTGAAGAGAACCGGTCTGAGTGACAAACTTTGGAATGTCGCCCTTCCAGAGCATGTCACTTTCAGCACGCACGACTGTTGCTAATTTTGGTAACGCGTCAGTATGTGCCCATAGATTCTCAAATAAATAATCTCGATCAATGCCGTGCTGTAGAACATCAGGATGGTAGCTTTCGCGTAGTAATTGTCCATAGAAACGTGTGTGACGCAATAGGACACGAACTTCGTCATTTCTAAATGCATTAATAACACTTTTAGAAGCTAGCAGTTCATTTCTCGCGCGTAAGAACACTCGATATATCTGTGTAAAGCCAGTGATGATTTCAGCGGCATAATCTGCGGGATTGATGACTCCACCTTTCACGGCAGGCTTATGTTCGCCTTCTTGCATTTGAATTTCTTCACGTATAACATGTAATGCATCTGTGCCGCCTTGAGTCCATGAAAGCGCTTTGTTAGTTGCGACTTGACCTGCTGCAGCGCCAATACCACTAATGTCCAGATTGCTACTATCTTGAGTTGGTAGTAAGCCAATGCGAAGCACTGAATTCATCAGTTGCTGCTGAACTAGCTGCGGCGTATCTTCAGCGTCAATACCGTAGACTCGCGGCTGAAAAAGCGACTCTAAATCAATTGGGACTGGATAAGCACCGTGTGCAATTAAGTTTTCGTAGTGGAAGTCAGTCGCCTTCAAGAGATGTAATACAGCAATAACCCCTCCGAAGCGTAAATAGAAATCTTTGATTTCCGCCTCAGACTCGCAAGGCTTATACTCTGCGAACTCCATCCAGCCATAATTCACTTGATCTAATACCCGCAAGATCTTTAGATCCAGACATTCGCTTTTGGCATTCACCCAGCGAATAAAATCTTGAAAATGCTGATCCACAGCTAAGGATCTAGGCTTATAAGCCAAACGAGATCCGTCCGAGAAATATAAGATCATCACCGCTTGGCCGCCATCATGAGAGTCACCAGCGCCACCCTGAATATCAACCAACTCAGACGTTGGCGATATTCCAAAGGTAGTGCAAATCTGCTCCCAATCTTGTGACAAACGGTTCAAGAAATTGACAGTGTTCGTTTGCCATTGGCGCATTAGCTGCATCAGTTGCCGGACTAACACTGGATAGTCTGATAGCAGTGCTAACGCAATTTGAGGGTCGGAAATGTTCCGGATAAAATCAGCAAATCTTGCTTCTGGCGTGTCACCACTTAGCAGATCTTCAACCCGCGCAATGTTGAGCTCTAAGGTCATGGGACGGCTAATCATCCAAAGCGCTTGCTGGAGTAAGGCTGAATAAAACAATTTCAAGACAGCATCTTTCGCAACTGGGCCGCTTGACACGCACTGTTCAGAGGCTGTGACTGTTTGATGCAACGTGTGATGAAGCAACGGCGCGATACTATTCAAAAAACCTGACATCGTATACCGCTCAAAGCTTGCTGGAAACACTTTAAAGTCAGCAGGAACGTTTACCTGCTGAAAGATTGCTGTGAAATCACAAATCCATTTGGGGGTTGTGCCGACACGGTTCTGTAGCGACTGCTCCTTTTCAGCAAGTAGCATCTTGAAATCTGATTGTGATAATGCTAATGACTCTAGGACCGGCGCTAGATCCACTGTCCCTGTTTGCCATTCTTGCCAACGAAACATTGCTTGACGTTCATTCAGATTACTGTCCGATACCGCACATTTAGCCAGACTAATTTCGGTTCTGTCAGCTAAAGACAAGCCCTGAATTAAGTTGGCTAGCTGCAATGTATCAGATGATATAGAACTCATTATTTTCTTCGCCTCTCAGTAATAATTGCCAGCTAGGGTCTTTTCATTGAAAAATATTGTTGTTTGAAAATAGATTTTGATGTCACTAAATGACGCCAATAGGACATTTCAGACCAGATCTCAATACCATCTGCCCCAGAGGTTCTCGACTGGCCCTCGCCAGAACTACTTGGGTCTCTTTGCTGACCACCAAACACTAATTTCGTTTCATCTTCTGTCAATTCAACAAGTGCTATTGCTATTACAGATGTAGCAATAAGCATTTCTTGAGTAAGCGTCTTCATAATTATTCGGCCTTATGTTTTCAACATTAGCCGCCATGCCTTAGTCATCGGCGCTGGCGGCTATTTATATAGATTAGCGGTTTGACTTTCGCATTTGTTCGTGCAGATATCTGTTGACACCAACACGCTCTCTGACTGATACAGATCCTCTGTCTGTATCAACTTCACAAACGCAGCCGTCTTCATGTGTTGAGTTCCACAAGCACTCTAAACCAGCAGAGGTCACACAACTGACGCCACCCCAGATAGCCGGCAGCAGCTCGTCACTTAGTTCTATTAGCCCAGCCGGATGGTCTGGGATCTCAACTGCATTGTGGCGCACACTGCGGTCTTTCCATGCTTTTACAATTGCAGAGTTCATTTACAAGTCCTCCTAGCAATGATTGCCCAGCGCGTCTGGCCCAAACGTCCGTGCAACCTCAAAGTGACACTTCTTCTGCGTAACTGAATGCGGGCGTTCAACTAGGCAAAATTTCGAGTTTACTGATTTTGGATTGCAAGAGCTAGGGCATTCAGATACCCAGCAACGCTCATCTTTTGAACTTGGCACGTCTGGTGCGCCACCATTGACATGCATTAGCAACGTGTCATCCAACTCAATAATGCCAGCAGGATTCGAAGGTAAATCATTCATGGACGTACGTAAACTACGGTCTTTCCATGCTTTTGTAATCTTGGTTTTCATCTGTAATTTCTCCTAAACTCTGTGTTTATCAATCGAACTTGTCCATTGGTTTTTCACGAATAACGCAACGTCCGCCATCTGTCGGCCAAGTGTAGATCTTGCGTTCCATATCAATCTCACACTTACACGGTTCAATTGAAAAGTTGGGGCATCCATTTGGGTTGCAGGTGTATTTCGTGCCGCCACTCACTTGACTTAGTAATGTTTCATCTAGCTCAACCACGCCAGCTGGATGTGCGGGCAAATTCATGTTTGAAGCACGTAGGCTGCGATCTTTCCATGCCTTTGTAATTTTGGTTTTCATCTGTAATTTCTCCAGAAATATGTGTGTCGTGTGTGAACTTCCAGACAACCGCTGCAGCCGGGATCTATCAGTCCATATGCATGCCTAGAAACGTCTTTCTAGGCAGTACTACTCGCTAAGCCAGTTGACACTAGTTCAGCGTAATACCCTTGTTTTGACATCAATTGCTGGTGCGTCCCGCGCTCGACAATCTCACCCTGATCAAGGACTAGGATTTGGTCAGCATTGAGCACAGTGCTAAGGCGGTGAGCAATAACAATGCGGGTGCAGCCCAACTGATTTAAGTTGGCGTCAATTTGATGTTCGGTTATTTCATCTAAATGGCTTGTGGCCTCATCCAACAGCAAAATTGCAGGGTCTCCAGCTAAGGCACGTGCCAACGCAAGGCGTTGGCGCTGACCACCAGACAAACTATTGCCGCCTTCCGCAACGCGGGTTTCATACCCCATCGGCATTTTGATAATGTCTGTATGAATTGCAGCCAACCACGCTGCCTGAATGGCGTCTTCAAGCGGCAACTCTGGCTTATTGAATCGGATGTTTTCTAATACCGAGTCATTGAAGAGGAATGAATCCTGGACGACCACCCCAAATTGTTGGCGCACGGCTAAGGCATCGAGTGTAGGGAACGCTAGTTCATCGTAAAGAATCTGCCCTTGCGTTGGGTTGTAAAGTCCTAATAACAACATCCCTAGCGTTGTTTTACCTGAGCCAGTCCGACCAACTATTGCGATTTTTTGACCAGGTTCAATATCAACCGAGACATTACGAATGACAGGCGGGAGTTGTGACGTGTAAGAAAACGAGACGTCTTGTAGACTTACACCTCCTTGCAAAACAACATCTTTTCCCATTGTTTGCTCAGGCTCTGTTCTCAGGACATCTTCCAAGCGTTCTAATTGCGCGCCAAGTACTTGGAGTTGTCGACCGGTTGAGAGTAGCGATGTCAGCGGTGCTAGAAAACTCATTGCCAATGCATTGAACGCGAACATTTGCCCAAGGCTTAAGCTGCCATCTAGGACTTGCATAATTCCATACCAGAGCAACAACAATGGCGATAGTGACCGCAATGTGGAGAGCGCTGTGTCTACGAGAACGGATAGATGGTCTCGTGCTGTTGCAATTGATAGTCCCTTGAAGAAAAGAGCCATCCAGCGTTGAAAAACACGTTCTTCTGCTCCCGAAGCCTTGATGGTAACTGCGCCAGTCAATGCTTCAAATAAATAGGACTGCGTTTCGGCTTGTGCGACTAAGTCTTGCTGAGTGATTTCCCGGATGGGTTTTGTTGTCACAATTAGTAGCAACAACTGGAGCACGCCTAGTAACAGAACAATGAGCGTAAAGCTTGGAGTCAATTGCCACAAAATCACGAGATAGCCAACAACAAAAGTGCCATCCAATAAAGTGGCCAACACCTGGTTGGTAAGCGCATCTCGCACAAACCCGTTGCTGTTCAGCCGCATCATTAGGTCACCGCTGCTGCGTTCTTGGAAAAAATTTATCGGCAAGCTCAGCATGTGGCGTAAAAAACCTAACGTTTGCTGGGCATCTAATTTCACGCGGAGATA
>JAHDBS010000275.1 GCA_020630225.1 Anaerolineales bacterium
TACCGTGCTTTTATTTCGTAACAAAAAACGGCAACTCAATTTGAGCTGCCGTTTTTTCATCGTAATTGGAAGGTGCTATTTATGCTATGGATTGACAGTATCTCCACCGTCATTGTTTACAACGTCTGGTCCTGTATTGCTGTTGTTTACAGTGTCGTTGTCATCGCCGTCATCTACTGAGATTGTGTCGACGCCTGCGCCGCCATCAATGACGTCTGTGTCACTTGCACCGCCTGTGTCCCCATCGTCAACGATTGTATCATTGCCGTCATCGCCAAAGATTGTATCGTCACCTGTATGATCAATAGGGCTTGCGCTGAGCGCATCATTTCCATCTCCATAGATTGTGTCGTCGCCATCGCCACCATAGATTGTGTCGTCACCATTATATTCCGGATCAATAAAGAAATAACCTCCGCCATCCCCAATAATATAATCGTTGCCATCTTCTCCGTGAATAATGTCGTTCCCTGATTGACCACCTGGGTCAGCAACATTGTCTCCAATAATGAAGTCGTCACCGTCCCCACCCCAAATTTGATCATCTCCAGTATCGTTGCCGCCAGTGTTATGATCCCCAATAAGATCGTCATTGCCTGCATCACCGAAAATTGTGTCGTCACCACCAGGCATAGATGACCCACCGCTGTCACCAAAAATGGTGTCATCACCAGCACCACCAAAGATAGTATCATCGCCTTGTTCAACGGCAGGCCCGTTGAAGTCAGAACTGTCCCCGTGAATACGGTCATCCCCATTGCCGCCCTGGATATGGTCGTCTCCTTCATTACCATCTATACGATCTGCACCTTCGTCTCCAAATAAGGTGTCATTTCCACTTCCTCCGAAAATTCTGTCGTCACCATCATTACCTACGACTGTGTCATCACCTTCATCACCGCTCAGAGTGTCATCTCCCTCGTCGCCGAAAATCAGATCGTCTCCGAGACCACCAGAGATCGTGTCGTTGCCTTCGTCTCCTACAATCGTATCTGCGCCTTCATCGCCGTTCAGGACGTCATTACCATCAACGCCAAAAATTTGATCGTCTCCGAGACCACCAGAGATCGTGTCGTTGCCATCATCTCCGACAAGGATGTCAGCACCCTCATCGCCGTTCAAAATGTCATCACCATCAAAGCCGAAAATTTGGTCGTTGCCAAGACCGCCAGAAATCTCATTGGCATTATTGTTACCGTAAATAATGTCATCACAAGCGGTGCCAGTGAAATTATTGCCTGCAACGGATTGGCCAGCGCCAGTGTAAGGGGAGCCAGTTAGAATGAATACTGTTCCGTCTTTACATGCAACAGCAACCGTTACCTCTTCTGCAGGACTATTGCTGGTGGTTGTAGTTGTGTTGTTAGAGGTGTTTTTAGGTTGACTTACCGCAATGAACCAATCATTTGAACGACATAATGGGGCTTTGTTAGCGTCATATAAAACAACATTGCCTTTCAATAGTTCAAACATATTGGCCGGGGCTTGATTTTCTCTTGCTCCAAAGGAATATGTAGTTGCTCCGGTCTGATTTTCGTAAAGCTCTGCTGAAAATTCAGAAACAACATTGTTCGCATGTTCTAGCGTGTTCCAACGTGCGCTAAATGCAATGCTTTCATTTGGATTGGCTTCTTGAAAATACATTATTGCTTGTGTTGCGCCATCAGTGGTGCCACTCCAAATATATTGCAAAGTATCATGGTAAGTAACCCACTGAGGATTTTCAGCTGAAGTGCCCTGTGGAAAATTTACAGTTTCACAAAACGGAGTATTACTGATATCCAGTGACATGGCCTTATTCGCAAGTGTCGGCTGAGTTGCGAAATTAGATAGGAGCAAAATAGTCCCTAATACAAAAGCAGTAATAAGATTTATATATATTGACTTCTTCATTTATAACTAAAATTTGATTTGATTAGAATCTTAGATTGCTGAACTTGTAACTGATCAAATTCAGTAATTGTTGTTTGGTTTTATTACTAAGGTCAGTAATATTACTATGAAGTTTGGAGGGAGTGTGCTTAGGGGCTAGAACCCGGACGGAGTGTTTTATACTAAACAGTTGTCAGGTTTGGGACTTGTGAATGGATACTGATAAGGGGCTAGTGAAGAGGAGTAATTAGGTCTTGAGAAAGACGACTTGTGTAAGCCAAGCTAGAAGTGGCCACTTCTAGCTTGGCTTTGTGCATAGTATGTTTGATCTATAGGCTAGTCGTCCGCAGCTGAAACGTCAGTTTCAACATTTGAGACAGTATCATCTGTATTGCCGGAACCCGATACGAAGTCATCGTCAGCGCCACCGTCAATGGTGTCGTCGCCTGTATTATTATCGCCTGCGTATGAGTCCCCCACGATATCATCATCGCCAGCGCCGCCGTCAATGGTGTCGTTGCCACTATTCGTGTCAGCATCAAAAGAATCACCCATAATAAAGTCATCACCGTCGCCGCCGTTGATAGTGTCGTCGCCAGTTGCTGAGACAGACGTGCCGCCATCGAATGGGCCATCACCATCCCCTGTGAGTTGGTCATCACCAGCGTCACCGTTAATGGTGTCATTGCCGCTACCGCCACCGGTCGTAGAGTCGCCTTTAATGTTGTCATTGCCGTCGCCGCCGGAAATGGTATCGTCGCCGGTGTTGTTTGTGCCGGTGTTGGAGTCACCATCAATGTAATCATCGCCAGCGCCACCGTTGATGATGTCATCCCCATCGTTGGTGTCGCCGTTAAGTGAGTCTCCTTTGATGCTATCATCGCCATTGCCGCCCTCAATGGTGTCTGCACCGGTGTTGTTGTCGCCGCTCATTGAATCGCCGATGATCAAATCATGGCCGTCCCCACCGTCGATAGTATCGTTACCACTATTGTTATCACCATCGTATGAGTCGCCAATAATAAGATCGTGACCAGCGTCGCCGTTTATGACGTCATTCCCGGTATTGTTGTCGTCTGAATAGTTATCCCCAATGAGCGCATCTGAACCATTACCGCCGTTGATCGTGTCGTCGCCATCACCGCCGACAATAAGATCTGAGCCATCATCACCATCTAGCGTGTCATCACCGTCATAACCAAAGATGTCATCGTTGCCACCTTTGCCCTTAATCGTGTTGGCATTGTTGTTGCCATGAATAATGTCGTCACAGTCGGTGCCAGTAAAGTCATTACCGGAAACAGAAACGCCAGCGCCAGTGAATGGAGACCCCACTAAGATAAATACAGTGCCATCTGAACAGCCGCTGTCGCTAGCTGCTGTATCGCTCTGGGCTTCCTCATTGTCGTTGGTGTTTGTTTGTTGCGGTTGTGTGGCTCGGTCCAGGGCGGCCAGTGCTGCAACTGGGAGAGAGAACATTTCACTTGAGAAATTCAGGTCTCCTGTGCGGCAAATTGGTTGTCCGTTTGCGTCAAGAAAAACGGCAAAGCCAACCAATGTGGGCGGTTTCTCGCCATCTTCCGTGACAGCGGTTTGCGCAAAAATTTGCGTGCCAGATGTCATCGGTAACGCGCTACTGAGCATGAACTCATGCAGTTGTCGGGCGCTTACACCGTCTGGCAGGTTTGCGGATGCACCTTCTAAGTGAGAAAGATTTCCACAGATAGGAACGGCAGCAGCGCTTTCAGCCGTTGACTGAGCTTGAACTGTTGCCCCCGAAAGTGCGATTGCAGACAAGACAAAACATGCCGCTAGACTAATTAATAACTTTGTAAATATTCTTGAATTACGCATTGTGTAACCTCTTTGGATGAAAATGACTAGAAACTAAAATATAACTTATGAGTTTAGTATTGTAATAATACACTATGTTTGAAAATTCAAACAGAAGGCGGCAAGGGAATCTTAAAAGGTTAGAAATCAAAAACGGCAACCGATTCGAGTTGCCGTTTTTGACGAATGCTTTGTTAGACAGGCTTTGGTGTCTAGATTAATAGTTAGTTGGCAAAGCTTTCATTACAACCTCACAATCCGCCGCGCCAATAACCGTTGTTCGCCAATGTCAGGCTCTACAATCATTTCCCCTTCAATATAAAAAGGGCCATTGCTGCGCAACACGCGTTGATATTGCCGATAGGTTTCTGTTTCGAGTTGCACCGGCAGCACCCCAACCGTATCTTCGATTTCAATGACATAGATTGCTGGATCATCCCCATGTGCAAAGCGTTGACGTGTCTGCTGAATCCCTGCAATTGCAATCTGGTCCCCGATTCGATTGAGTGCTGCATCGGTGAGGATGACATTTGCTGGCACTTGCATGAGTTCGAGCGGATGCGCACTCACACCTGTGCCCAACAACTTTTCTTCTGCTTTTACGCGGTCTGCTACAGACCAGTCATCAATCGCATCTAACGATTGAAATAGTGACAGTTGCCCGCCACGCCACCCGCCGTGTTTTAGACGTTGCAATAATGCTGGGCGTGGCCCCAGACCATCACAAGCGCCACACATCACAAGATGACGGGCTTCCTTTGGCCGTGGGTCAACCTTCGCTAAAAAGTCTTCAAATGAATGAAATGGGCGCATTTGAATAATGCGTTGGATGGTTGCACGCGTGACATCCCGCACTTGCCCAAGTCCCATAAACAAGACAGTGTCGCCATCTGGATAGGCGACACTGAAACGCCGCTGGGAATGATTGAGATGCGGTGGACGTACCCGTAAGCCCATTTGCCGCGCTTCAGCTAGATACACGCGTTGGCTGTAATAACCGCCGTGGTTGGCGAGGACCGCTGCCATAAACAACTCAGGATAATGCTGCTTACACCACGCCGCTTGCCAAGCAATTTGCGCATAAGATGCTGCATGGGCTTTAGGAAAGCCATATCCAGCAAAGGCCGCCATCAGATCCCAAATGCGCTGGCCGATGTCCGGTGGAACGTGGCTTAAGTCTTGTGCGCCAGCTAAGAACCGTTTTTTGAGCGTAATCATCTGCTCGCCTGGATCAAAGTGACTCATCGCGCGGCGCAGTAGGTCGGCATCTGCCAGAGTCAGACCGGCCAATTCATGCGCAATTCGCAGCACTTGTTCCTGATACAGAATGACGCCGTAGGTGTCTTGCAACAACCCTGAAAGCGCTGGATGGAGATGACTAACGCGTTCGTGCCCTAAGTGTCTGCGCACAAAGGCATCTTTCAAGCCGCCGGTTAGTGGACCGGGGCGGAATAACGCCAGCGCCACCATCAAATCATCAATCGATTGCGCCTGTACTTCTTTGAGAATGTTGCGCATGCCGGGGCTTTCAATTTGAAAGCATCCAATGGTTTTGCCTGCTTTTACGCGAGCTTGCGTGTCAGGGTCATCTTCAGGGATGGCGTTCAGAACGCTTAACGTAGACTTGAATTCCGTTTTGCGCCAAGCATGAATTTGCCCGCCAACATCGCCCAAGACACTCAAGCCTCGAATGCCTAAAAGGTCTAGCTTTACCAGACCTATCTCTTCGGCACTCCAGTGATCAAATTGCGTGATCACGAGCCCTTTGTTTGCTAAGAGGGTCGGGGCAATCTTCTGAATATGATCTGGCGCAATGACTAAACCGCCAGCATGAATCGAATGGTGCCGTGGAAAGCGCAAAATCCGCTTGGCGTCTCGAATAGCCGCTTTGATAGTTGGATCAGACGTATGCGCCGCGATGATATCCCACGGCTCATGCGCTTTATCTTTCGTTGGCCGTGGCCCAAACCAGCGCGGCAATTGCTCGGTCAACTCTTTAATAGTGTCATCTGCTAGCCCATAAGCCTTGCCGACTTCCCGAATAGCAGACCGCCGCCGAAAGCGATTGATGGTCGAGACCATCGCCACGCGGTCATGCCCAAAGCGATCATAGACATAGCGCAACACTTCATCCCGGCGTGACGACGACAGATCAGTATCAATATCCGGTGGACTTTTGCGCGCGGGATTTAGAAAGCGCTCAAAGTACAGATTGAGCCGCATTGGGTCAGGTGAGGTAATGCCAAGACAATGCGCGACTAAGCTAGATGCCGCTGACCCACGCGAAGAAATTGGAATATTGGCGCGCTGCGCATAATTCACAATGTCTTGCACAATAAGGAAGAGTGGGGCATAGCCACGCTTTGCAATCACTTTTAGTTCATGTTGCAGACGCTCACGTAATGGTCGGGTGAGTTCACCGTAACGCCGCACAGCCCCGCGTTCCGCCTCTTCCGCAAGCCATCTATCAACTGTTTTGTCATTTGGGAGTTTGAACTCTGGAAACAGTGCTTTACCAAGCGGCAGTTCTACATTGCAACTGTCTGCAATGGTTGCCGTTGCTGTCAAAGCATCGGGGTAGTCTTGAAATGCACGTTGCATTTCTGCTGTTGTCAGAAAATGGCTGTTCGGCAATGCCAGATGTTTCGGAT
>JAHDBS010000276.1 GCA_020630225.1 Anaerolineales bacterium
ATTATTACAACAACAATCCATATGCAGGTTACTGTCGCGTGGTCATTGCGCCAAAGATTGCGAAGTTCAAAGCGCAGTTCGCGCACAAACTGAAAGCGTAGAAACGACAACAGAAAGTTTTCAACGCGGAGGCGCGGAGCACGCTGAGTTTATTTGTCTAATCTCTGTGCTCTCTGCGTCTCCGCGTTTTATTTTCCGCATTGACACACCTTTTATTTAACCCGACAATTTAGACACTATGGCCTTAAACGTATACAACTACCTCACGCGCGACAAAGAACCGTTCAACCCTATTACCGAGGGCGAAGTCAAGATGTATGTCTGTGGCCCGACGGTCTATGATCACGCGCATATTGGGCATGGCAAAACGTATACCTCTATGGACGTGATTGTGCGCTATTTACGCTACAGCGGCTATCGGGTGACGTATGTTCAAAACATTACGGATGTCGGTCATATTCTAGATACTGGCGAAGACCGCATTCTGAAAGGCGCGCGCCGTGACCGCATTGAACCGATGCAGGTTGTTGAAACCTACATGCGCTCCTATCTTGATGATATGGATGCACTCAAGAATACGCGTCCAGACATCATGCCGCGGGCAGCTGCGCACGTGCCAGAACAAATCGAAGCCACTGAAAAACTGATCGAGCTAGGACATGCCTACGAAGCCAATGGCTCTGTCTACTTTGACGTGAAGTCTTGGGAAAACTACGGACGCTTGTCTGGCCGTAAGATCGAAGAACAAGAAGAAAGCGGTCGCATTGAAACCCGGACTGAAAAGCGCAATCCAGAAGACTTTGCGCTTTGGAAAGCGGCACCGCCAGAACACATTTTGCAATGGCATAGCCCTTGGGGCCGTGGCTACCCAGGCTGGCACATTGAATGTACTGCCATGGCGACTAAGTATTTGGGTGAGACCTTTGACATTCACGGCGGTGGACTGGAAAACATGTTCCCGCACAATGAATGTGAAATGGCCCAAAGCGAAGCCATGACGGGTAAGAATTACTCAAACTACTGGCTACTTACTGGCTCCCTCACCCGTGATGGCGTCAAGATGAGTAAGAGTTTGGGCAACTCATTGCGCATTGCCGACTTGCTCAAGCAATATCCAGCGGAAGTGCTGCGTCTCTTTGTCTTGTCTGCGCACTACCGTGGCCCAATCGATATTTCTGATGATGCGATTGTGGCCGCCCAAAAAGGCTGGGAACGCTTAGTCGGGCCCTACAACCAAGCAAAGCAAATGCTGAGCGCTGGGGCAGCCGATAGCGATGACAGCGGCATTGACGCCATTATTGCGGACACCAAAGCGAAGTTCATCGCCGAAATGGATGATGACTTCAATACGCCCAAGGCGATTGCGCACTTGTTCGACTTTGTTCACAAAGCAAACACCATTCTGAACGGCGATGTGCCTGTAGCAGCTTCAACATTGGAAGCGCTGGTCGCGATGTATGACGAACTCGTCGAAGGTGTCCTTGGCCTATTGCCAAGCGGCGCAGGCCAAGGCGACGAAACAGCCGCTGAACGACAAGACGGACTCATCAAGCTGTTGATTGACTTACGCGCCCAAGCCCGTGTCAACAAAGACTACGCCACCAGCGACCAAATTCGCGACCAGCTCAAAGAATTGGGTGTTTCGTTGGAAGACGGCAAAGACGGTACAAAATACCGCATTGCCAGCTAGCGTTTGAAACCTCTAGGACTTTGCGTGCTCACAAGCACGCAAAGTCCTAATGCATTTAAATACCCACATGGCCCTCCTCTACCGCCGCAACGTTGTCCGTGAAGCGCTCAAAGCGCAACGCCGTGACCTCCACGAACTTCTAATTGATAAAAAAGCTGACACCAACAAAGGTGAGCTCGGCGAAATTCTCAACTTAGCCCAAAAGCAGCGTGTGCGCGTCAAGCGTGTCGATAAACAACAGCTCAATGACCGCACCAAAGGCGCGATTCACCAAGGTGTTGCGCTGGTCACCTCTGACTATCCGTATGTAGATGTATTGGATATTTTGGATCGGGTAGAGGCGAGTGGTGAACCGGCGTTTATTTTGGCCTTAGACCAAATTCAATCGCCAAGTAACGTTGGGCGCTTATTACGCACCGCCGATGCAATTGGCGTACACGGTGTGATCATGCAAGATCGCCGTAACGCAGGCATCACGCCAGATGTGATTGAAGCCTCAATGGGCGCCGCAGAGCACACCTTAGTGGCGCAGGTGCCAAACTTGGTGCAAGCGCTCAAGCAGCTGCAAAAGCATGATATTTGGCTTGTAGGCTTAGACATGGACCAGTCTGCCCAGCCGCCTGACCGCGTTCGAATGGATGGCGCAACTTGCATTGTGGTGGGCAATGAAGGCGAAGGCTTGCGCAAGCTCGTCCGTAAAACCTGCGACCTGATGATGTACTTGCCCATGCGTGGGCATGTTGACTCGCTCAATGCCTCTATTGCGGCATCCGTTGCGCTGTATTTTGCTTGGCAGCAGCGTGGGTTTGGGCGGTAGCTTACTTACTGTGCTAAACAAGGTGAGTTCATGAGCTTCTCAATATTTAAATCAGAAAAATAGATTGGCTCCTCTCCATACTTCCAACGCTTACTAAGTTGATACATCACTCGATCTTTACTGTTAGATAGCGTAACCCGTGTGTTTGCTTTAGTGTGAAAAACAAGACATTTTTTGTTTAGACTATAGACCCCGTAACCGACTGTGTCTTGATCTTCATAGTTGAGTGTGATGACAAATAACAGCTCGTCATTTATGAATTGTGCAAACCACGGGGCATGGTTAGAGGACAAAGCGGGGAGTTCTACATAATCATTTGTTTCAAACGAATACAAGCGGATCCGCATTCCTTTTGGGTTGTTATATTGCCCAAGCACTAATAGCGAATCGAGTGATGGCGATACATGATGAAATGTCCACAACTCGAAATCTTCTTCTTCCGTTAGGACACCCAGTATATTCCTGGTGTTTGACTTCAGGTCTATTCGCCAATATTCCAATTGGGTATTACTAATTCTTTCAATATATATCAGAGACTGTTGCTCTTCGAGCACTTGAATTGTTTTCTCAGGAGCATAATTCTCTCTGATCAAGCGCCAACCATTATTGAATGCCCATAAGTCGCGACCGATAATCCATTGGTTTTGTACAGAATGCGGAAAGACAGTTGTTTCATTAATGCTTAGCATTCGTGGAATTGGATAATGAATACCGGTATCAAACGCGATAAGAGAAATTTCAGAACGACCTGTTCTCCATAGGCCAGTGTCATTTCTAAGCGCATTTTCAGAGGCAATGTAAGCGTATTCCCCACGTATGCTTTTGAAAAAAGGCTCTTGATAGTAATTCACCTCACCTATTGGTACAGCGACCGCGGTTTGAGAAATTTTAATGGCGGTTCTGATTGCAACAATCAAGCAGCCAAGGACAAGCACAAGTAAGACTTTTTTCAACTTCACTCCAACGTTAACAAATAGGCGACTAAATCATCTAGCTCTTGCTGCGTGAGCCAATTCGCATAGTAAGGTGGCATTAGGTTGGCACTGAATGCGTCAACAACATGTGCATTAGGGGCAAGGATGGATTTGCACAAATACGTTTCTGCGTCTTGCCCTGTAACGCGACTGTCTGCAATTGTAGCCACGCCTTTCAAGCTAGGACCCTGTAAGACAATGTCATTTTCGGCCATGTGACAAGTAATGCAGCCGGCATAGTAAGTGAGAACGTCTTGTTCAAATAGTGCTTGGCCGCGCTCTGCATTACCGTTGTCTGCCTGACAAGCGGCTAAAGGCTCGGGCGTTGCGCTGGCGCTTGAGGCTGCACCCCCGCAGGCCGTAATGAAGAACATGATGGGAAGAAGAAGCAGGTAGGAAATACGCATGCGCTAATTTTAGCGTTGTCCTCACACTATCCCATTTCTAACCCGTAACCTTTAGGATTTCGCTTTCAATCCATGTAGAATAAAGCCATGAATGTTTGGGTTTTTCTTGTCATTGGCATCATCATCGGCTGGGTTATCGGCTGGATTATTGACATCGTATTTTGGCGTGGGCGGTATGAAAAGTTAGAGCAACAAGTTGCGACACTTACCACTGAAAATGCGACGCTCGAAGCTGAGCTTGAAAATAAACTTCAAATAGCCACCGTAGATAGCGCCGAGATTGAAGCACTCCAAATTGATATTGATGAAGTCTCTGAGCAACATGGCGCGCTCAAAACTCAACTCCTCAACGCACAAGCAGAAATTGAACGCTTAAAACAACAGCGTTCCGAGCTTACCGGATCTGCGGAAAGCGAAATGCAGCGTTTACGTGACAAACTTAAGACCACTGAAACGAAGCTTGAGGAAACAGAAAATAGACTTGTTGAAGCTGATTCAAAAATCAGTGTGGTGGACAGTACGCCACAAGTTATTGTCAAGCAAAAGGATGATCTCAAGCTCATTCATGGCATTGGCAAGACCTACGAAAAACGCTTGAACAAAGCAGGCGTGCAAACATTTGCAGAAATGGGCGCGCTCACTGTTGAACGCGTGATTGAAATTGTTAAAGCCAAACAATGGCAAGCCACTGAAGCGCCTAACTGGCTAGAACAAGCCAAACTCTATGCCGATGGGCTAAGCGAAGACGCTGTAATGGCGCAACTTGGCCTTTCTAAATAAGCCAATGGCATCCTCAAAAATTGACAAGCAACTGGTTGCGCATGATCGGCGTAAGTGGCTCATGCTGGTTGCGTTACTTGGCACGCTTTTAGTCTTAGTGCTCATTGCGCGCAATCCACATGCGATTGCTAAAACGCCTCGCCTAATTGACCCAGTCACAGACACAAGTGCTTTACCGGGTGAAGAGATTCTGTTTCAAGGACAAGGCTTTCCAGACAGCACAATTGAATTAGTTGCGAACGGCGCTGTGCTTGGAAACACGCGTGTGGATCAGTCTGGTCGGTGGCAATTGCGTACCGCGTTTGATGAAGAAGGTACCTATGCTATTGCGGCAAATGGCGTGACAACTGACGGAGATGTGTTCTCAGCATCACGGGCGATTACAGTTGCTGTGGTCGAGCCCACCGTACTTGTACCGACTGCAACGCCAACGCCATTACCAGACGCCCCGACGCTCATTCAGCCGAATTACACCTATGCTGGTGATGTTATCTTGCAAGGCCGTGCAGAACCAAGCAGTAAATTGTCACTTTTTATCAATGGCGAAGACGTTGAAACAATTGATGTCGCGGCTGATGGCAATTGGGCAACTGCACTGACGCTGATTGATGATGACTACGACATTTACGTCGAGGTTCAGTCGGATGAGGAAGTGCTCCGCCAACAATCTGCGCTGATTCAGCTTTCCTTAGCGCCGAACCCTAATGACTATGAAATTTCAGTAGACCGTGAATCAGATGATTTACTGGCGGGTGACATTGATATTTCTGGCCTTTCGGCGCCTAATGCGCCTGTCCAAGTCTTGGTGGATGATCAAATTGCAGGTGAGACCCGCGCTAGTGACACAGGCCGCTGGGGGACAACACTAACCCTCGACCCAGGTGTCTATCAGGTCAAGATCTATGCGTTGGATGAAGATGGGAAACCATTCTTAGCTTCAGACGAAGTGCGTTTCCGCATTGTCAATGAAGATGGGATTATTCCGACCGCTACACCGACACCAACAGTAGCAGCCACGTCAACAGCTACGCCTGAACCATCTGGCACGCCGGATGCAGTCGATACTGACACTGATGCCAGCGCTGAACAGCCACCAGCGTCCACCATCATTGGGGATGCGCCGCCAACATCGGTTGCTCTTGACTGTACGCTTGAAGAAAATCATGGCCAAGATTTTGGATCTTACTGGCGCGTTGGGGAATGTGACACCTTGTTTTACATCTCACGTGAAACCGGCATCCCTGTGCTAGATTTGCAGGCGGCTAACACGTGGGTACAAAACTTTGACTTCATTGTGCCCGGCTGGGAACTGGATTTACCAGAACGCTAGTCTTTACTGCTTGCTCTGCCGCATTAGTTATAACGAAACTATAGCGGTTTCATAACCTGTTTGGCAGGAACTTCATTTAGGATTGAATTATGCGTGTTCGGTGGGTTCCGAACACGAGGAAGATGCGTCCCCAAAGTGATCGCTCGGTTACTTTGGGGTCTTTTTGTTTACTAGCTACCCTACAGCTTCACCGAACAATACGTCGTAATCGCTATCGTGTTCGTAATCGAGAAGACATGCTCAATCACAAATTTCAGAGTGGCTCCGACAGAATAATCTAGAGTCCTTAGTGAATTCACAATACGACAACGAATACGAGTAAATTCGCAGTTTGATTAAAAGTGTAGGGTATCTAG